>NZ_JBEOTZ010000009.1:0-255057 GCF_040303825.1 Streptomyces sp. NPDC094143 | reverse complement strand
TTCGGCCATCCAGAGGTGTACATCATCGCGCTGCCGTTCTTCGGCATCATCAGTGAGGTCATCCCGGTCTTCTCCCGCAAGCCGATGTTCGGCTACACGGGCCTGATCGGCGCGACCATCGCGATCGCGGGCCTGTCCGTGACGGTGTGGGCGCACCACATGTACGTCACCGGCGGTGTGCTGCTGCCGTTCTTCTCCTTCATGACCTTCCTCATCGCGGTCCCGACCGGTGTGAAGTTCTTCAACTGGATCGGCACCATGTGGAAGGGCTCGCTGTCCTTCGAGACACCCATGCTCTGGGCCACCGGCTTCCTGATCACCTTCACCTTCGGTGGTCTGACCGGTGTCATCCTGGCCTCGCCGCCGATGGACTTCCACGTCTCCGACTCCTACTTCGTGGTGGCCCACTTCCACTACGTCGTCTTCGGCACCGTGGTCTTCGCGATGTTCTCCGGCTTCCACTTCTGGTGGCCGAAGTGGACCGGCAAGATGCTGGACGAGCGCCTGGGCAAGATCACCTTCTGGACGCTGTTCATCGGCTTCCACGGCACGTTCCTGGTCCAGCACTGGCTGGGCGCCGAGGGCATGCCGCGCCGTTACGCCGACTACCTGGCGGCCGACGGCTTCACCGCGCTGAACACGATCTCGACGATCAGCTCGTTCCTGCTCGGCATGTCGATCCTGCCGTTCTTCTACAACGTGTGGAAGACGGCCAAGTACGGCAAGCCGGTCAACGTCGACGACCCGTGGGGCTACGGCCGCTCCCTGGAGTGGGCCACCTCCTGCCCGCCGCCCCGCCACAACTTCATCACCATGCCGCGGATCCGCAGTGAATCCCCGGCGTTCGACCTGCACCACCCGGAGATCGCCGCCCTCGACCAGCTCGAGAACGTGGGCCACGGCGACAAGGCTCTGGCTGGCGGCAAGGAGGCCGGCAAGTGAAGATCCAGGGCAAGATGTTCATGTGGCTGAGCGTCTTCATCCTCGTCATGGCGATCGTCTATGGCTGGTGGTCGAAGGAGCCGGCCGGCACCACGGCGCTCTTCCTGGCCTTCGGCCTGGCCATCATGATCGGCTTCTACCTCGGCTTCACGGCCAAGCGGGTCGACGTGGGCGCCCAGGACGACAAGGAGGCGGACGTCGCCGACGACGCCGGCGAGGTCGGGTTCTTCAGCCCGCACAGCTGGCAGCCGCTCTCCCTGGCCATCGGTGGCGCCCTGGCCTTCCTGGCCGTCGCCATCGGCTGGTGGCTGATGTACTTCTCGCTGCCGATCATCCTGATCGGCATCTGGGGCTGGGTCTTCGAGTACTACCGCGGTGAGAACCGCACCCAGTAACACCGCACCGAGCGCCGCAGGGGCCCGGACACTCCGCGAGGAGTGTCCGGGCCCCTGGTCGTGGGCTCCTGCTTCCGGCGCAATACATGTCACTCGTACGAGTCAGTCGGCGTGCCGCTATTGACGCGACTTCCTAGCGTGAGGCCATGAGCCACACAGCGATATCCCGCCCCCGCGCCGCCGTCGGCTGCGCGTTGCTGGTCATAGCCCTCTGCGCGGGCGTCACCGCCTGCGGCTCCGACGGCAACCCCCTCTCCGCCCGCCCCTACGACGCGGCGGACCAGATCTCCTTCAACACCCCGGACGGCCACAAGAAGGCCGACCCGGACAAGCCCCTGGAAGTCGTCGTCGAGGACTCCGACGGGCGCATCACCGACGTCACCGCCTACGACGCCGCAGGACGCCACGTGGCGGGCGAACTCGCCGCCGACGGGAGCCGCTGGCACAGCACCTCGCCGCTCGCCGCCAACGCCGGCTACACGGTCCGGGTGAGCACCGAGGACGAGGACGGCGCTCCCGGCCGCAAGGTCCTCACCTTCGCCACCGGCAAGCCGGCCGCCAAGAAGCGCCTGGACGTCACCTTCGGCCCCGAGCAGGGCACCTACGGCGTCGGCCAGCCCATCACGGCCGAGCTCAGCCGGCCCGTCAGGGACACGGCGCAGCGGGCCGTCGTCGAACGCGCGCTCAGGGTCTCCTCCACGCCCGCCACGGACGGCGCCTGGCACTGGGTGGACGACAAGAAGCTCCACTACCGCCCGAAGGACTACTGGCCCGCCCAGGCCACCGTCCAGGTCCGCAGCAACCTGGAGGGCATCAAGATCGGCGACCGCATGTGGGGCGGCAGGGCCAAGCCGCTGACCATCACCACGGGCGACAAGGTCGTCGCCGTCACGGACGCCGCGGCCCACCGGATGACCGTCTACAAGAACGACGAGGTCGTCCGCGAGATCCCGGTCACCACGGGCATGCCCGGCTACGACACCCGCAACGGCGTCAAGGTCGTCCTGGCCAAGGAGGGCACCGTCCGGATGACCAGCGCCAGCATCGGCGCCTCGGACTTCTACGACCTGGTCGTCCACCACTCGGTCCGGGTCACCAACAGCGGCGAGTACGTCCACGCCGCCCCTTGGTCGGTGGGCTCCCAGGGCTACGCCAACGTCAGCCACGGCTGCACCGGCATGAGCACCGAGAACGCCGCCTGGTTCTACGAGACCGTCCGCGAGGGCGACATCGTCAAGGTCGTCAACTCCGCCGGCGACACGATGACGCCGTTCGGCAACGGCTACGGCGACTGGAACCTCGACTGGACGAAGTGGCGCACCGGCAGCGCCCTCGTCGGCGGCACCCCGGAGGGCCCCACCCCCGCCGACAGGGCCCGGCTACGCCCGCAGAGCGTCTGACCTGAAGGGGCGCGGGGAACTGCGCGAACAGCCCCCACGCACCCGTACGTCGCTGCGGAACCGGACGTCCCGAGCTCCTAGGCGTTCAGAGCGGCCCTCTCCCGCAACAGGGAGGCCAGGGCGGAGGCGAACTCCACCGGCTCCACCGGCAGCGTCACCGCCGCCTCCGCACGGCTCCACGTCGCCAGCCACGCGTCCTGCGGCCGCCCGATCAGCAACAGCACCGGAGGACAGTCGAAGATCTCGTCCTTGATCTGCCGGCAGAGCCCCATGCCCCCCATCGGCACGGCCTCACCGTCCAGCACGCAGACGTCGATCCCACCGCGGTCCAGCTCCTTGATCACTGCCGCCGGGGTCGCGCACTCCACGAACTCCACCACAGGGACGTCCGGGGCCGGCCGCCGGCCGGTCGCGAGCCGCACCTGTTCGCGGGTGTTGGAGTCGTCGCTGTAGACCAGCACCGTTGCGGTCGGCTGCATTGTTCCTCCGTGACGTCAGCGTCGTAAGGACAGGCCCGTGAGCCGGATGCTACTCCCTTGAACACCACGTCAACACCGGTACGACCGGCTTAGACACTCCGAACGGCACCCCCCGGAGTGAGGGCGGGATAAGCGACCGACATAATGTCGGTCGTGGCGACAGCAACGACAGTAGAAACCGGGCACGCGCACCCGTCGGTCAACCGGCCGAACCTCACCAGCGTCGGAACCATCATCTGGTTGAGTTCCGAGCTGATGTTCTTCGCGGCCCTCTTCGCGATGTACTTCACCCTGCGATCGGTGACCGGTCCTGACTTCTGGCAGGAGAAGGCCGATGCCCTGAACTTCCCGTTCTCGGCGACGAACACCACGATCCTGGTGCTCTCCTCCCTCACCTGCCAGCTCGGCGTCTTCGCCGCCGAGCGCGGTGACGTGAAGAAGCTCCGGATGTGGTTCATCGTCACCTTCATCATGGGTGCGATCTTCATCGGAGGCCAGGTCTTCGAGTACACCGAGCTGGTCAAGCACGAGGGCCTGTCCCTCTCGTCCGACCCGTACGGCTCGGTCTTCTACCTGACCACCGGCTTCCACGGCCTGCACGTGACGGGCGGTCTCATCGCCTTCCTGCTGGTCCTGGGCCGGACCTACGCGGCCCGGAGGTTCACCCACGAGCAGGCGACCGCCGCGATCGTCGTGTCCTACTACTGGCACTTCGTCGATGTCGTCTGGATCGGCCTCTTCGCCACGATCTACATGATCAAGTAGCAGGGCCCGCATCCGCCGCGCCCCACGAGGCGCGCATCCCAGAAGCATCGACGCAGAAGATCCTGACACCGGGGTAATCCGTGAAAAAGCTCTCCGCACGACGACGCCACCCGATGGCGGCGCTCGTCGTCCTACTCCTCGCGCTGGCATGCACCGGGGGGCTGTACGCCGCGTTCGCACCCGCGAGCAAGGCGCAGGCCGACGAATCCGCCCAGTCCCTCACCATCGAGGAGGGCAAGAAGCTCTACTCGGTCGGCTGCGCCAGTTGCCACGGCACCGGCGGTCAGGGCACCTCCGACGGCCCGAGCCTGGTGGGTGTGGGCGCCGCGTCCGTCGACTTCCAGGTGGGCACGGGCCGTATGCCGGCCGCCACCTCCCAGGGCCCGCAGGTCCCGAAGAAGAAGAACATCTACACCCAGGCCGAGATCGACCAGCTCGCGGCGTACATCGCCTCCCTCGGTGCCGGCCCGGCCGTCCCGACGGAGGACCAGTACAGCCCCGAGGGCGCCGACATCGCCAAGGGCGGTGAGCTCTTCCGGACCAACTGCGCGCAGTGCCACAACTTCACCGGCAAGGGTGGCGCGCTGACGCACGGCAAGTACGCGCCGAGCCTGGAGGGCGTCTCCGAGAAGCACATCTACGAGGCCATGCAGACCGGCCCGCAGAACATGCCGTCCTTCCCCGACACCACGCTGTCGGAGAAGAACAAGAAGGACATCATCGCGTACCTCGACGCGGTCAACAGCGAGAAGACCGAGAGCCCCGGTGGCCTCGAACTGGGCGGTCTGGGACCGGTCAGCGAGGGCCTCTTCGGCTGGATCTTCGGTCTCGGCGGACTGATCGCCGTCGCCGTGTGGGTCGCCGCCCGGACCGCAAAGGCCAAGAAGTCATGAGTAGCCAAGAGATTCCAGAAGAGAACCTGCCCGCCGCGCGGTCCGCAGGACATGATGAGCACGGCGTGGTCAGCGTCGCGGACGAGAAGCACCCGTTCGCCGACCCGGGCCTGCCGCCCCACGAGCACCGGATCCAGGACATCGACGAGCGGGCCGCCAAGCGGTCCGAGCGCTCGGTCGCCCTGATGTTCACGGTGTCGATGCTGGCCACCATCGCCTTCATCGCCGCGTTCGTGGCGATCCCGGTCGACAAGTCGGTCTACATCTTCCCGCTCGGCCGCATCAGCGCCCTGAACTTCGCGCTGGGCATGACGCTCGGCATCGCGCTGTTCTGCATCGGCGCCGGCGCCGTCCACTGGGCGCGCACCCTGATGTCGGACGTGGAGATCGCCGACGAGCGGCACCCGATCGAGGCGGAGCCCGAGGTGCGCGAGAAGGTCTTCGCGGACTTCAAGCAGGGCGCCAAGGAGTCCGCGCTCGGCCGCCGCAAGCTGATCCGCAACACCATGCTCGGCGCGCTCACGCTGGTGCCGCTCTCCGGCGTCGTGCTGCTGCGCGACCTCGGCCCGCTGCCCGGCGAGAAGCTCCGCCACACGCTGTGGTCCAAGGGCAAGCTGCTCGTGAACATGAACACGAACCAGCCGCTGCGTCCCTCGGACGTCGCGGTCGGTTCGCTGACCTTCGCCAAGCCCGAGGGCCTGGAGGAGCACGACCACGAGTTCCAGAACGAGATCGCCAAGGCCGCCCTGATGATCGTCCGGATCCAGCCGGAGAACATCAAGGACAAGCGCGAGCTCGAGTGGTCGCACGAGGGCATCGTCGCGTACTCGAAGATCTGCACCCACGTCGGTTGCCCGATCTCCCTGTACGAGCAGCAGACGCATCACGTGCTCTGCCCCTGCCACCAGTCCACCTTCGACCTGTCCGACGGTGCCCGAGTGATCTTCGGTCCCGCCGGTCACGCCCTGCCGCAGCTGCGCATCGGCGTGAACGACGAGGGCTACCTCGAGGCGCTCGGCGACTTCGAAGAGCCCGTCGGTCCTGCCTTCTGGGAGCGCGGATGAGTAACAAGGACGACCGCCGCAAGGCGCCCGCCGGAGAGCGGGTCGCCGACTGGGCCGACGGCCGCCTGGGGATCTACTCCCTGGCCAAGGCCAACATGCGCAAGATCTTCCCGGACCACTGGTCCTTCATGCTGGGTGAGATCTGCCTCTACAGCTTCATCATCATCATCCTGACGGGTGTGTACCTGACGCTGTTCTTCCACCCGTCGATGAACGAGGTGGAGTACCACGGCAGTTACGTCCCGCTCCAGGGGCAGCTGATGTCGGAGGCGTTCGCCTCCACGCTGGACATCAGCTTCGACGTCCGCGGCGGTCTGCTCATCCGGCAGATCCACCACTGGGCGGCGATCATCTTCCTCGCCGGCATGTTCGTGCACATGATGCGCGTCTTCTTCACCGGCGCGTTCCGCAAGCCGCGCGAGATCAACTGGCTGTTCGGCTTCCTGCTGTTCGTCCTCGGCATGTTCACCGGTTTCACCGGCTACTCGCTCCCGGACGACCTGCTCTCCGGCACCGGTGTCCGCTTCACGCAGGGCGCGATCCTGTCCGTGCCGATCGTCGGCACGTACATCTCGATGTTCCTGTTCGGCGGGGAGTTCCCGGGCACCGACTTCGTCGCCCGGTTCTACTCGATCCACATCCTGCTGCTGCCGGGCATCATGCTCGGGCTCGTGGTCGGCCACCTGATCCTGGTCTTCTACCACAAGCACACGCAGTTCGCGGGTCCCGGTCGGACCAACAAGAACGTCGTCGGCATGCCGCTGCTGCCGGTCTACATGGCCAAGGCCGGAGGCTTCTTCTTCCTGGTCTTCGGTGTCATCGCGGCCCTCGCCGGCATCGCCACGGTCAACCCGATCTGGGTCCTCGGCCCGTACCGGCCCGACCAGGTGTCGACCGGCGCGCAGCCCGACTGGTACATGGGCTTCGCCGAGGGTCTGGTCCGCGCCATGCCGGGCTGGGAGATCAACTTCTGGGGTCACACGCTCGTCCTGGGCGTGTTCATCCCGCTGGTCCTCTTCGGTCTGTTCCTCGCGATCATCGCCCTCTACCCGTTCATCGAGTCGTGGGTGACCGGGGACAAGCGCGAGCACCACATCCTGGACCGGCCGCGCAACGCCCCGACGCGCACCGCGTTCGGTGTCGCCTGGGTCACCGGCTACATGATCATGCTGATCGGCGGTGGCAACGACATCGTCGCCACGCACTTCCACCTGTCGATCAACGCGGTCACCTGGTTCGTCCGGATCGGGTTCTTCGCCGGACCGGTCATCGCGTTCATCATCACCAAGCGGATCTGCCTCGGCCTGCAGCGCCGGGACAAGGACAAGGTGCTGCACGGCCGCGAGTCGGGCATCATCAAGCGCCTGCCGCACGGTGAGTTCATCGAGGTGCACGAGCCGCTCAGCCAGGAGCAGATGTACACGCTCACGGCGCACGAGCAGTACAAGCCGGTCGAGCTCGGCCCGACGGTCGACGAGAACGGTGTCGAGCGCAAGGTGAAGGGCTCCGAGAAGCTGCGCGCCAAGCTCAGCGACGCCTACTACGGCGAGGGCGCCCAGATCCCGAAGCCCACCGTCGAGGAGTACCGGGAGATCACGAGCGGCCACGGCCACCACTGATCACTGCTTCGCCACGCCACGGCAAGGGCCCCGTCCGGTGTTCGGACGGGGCCCTTCGCGCTGTGTGGGGCTGGATAGGGTGGACCTCGTCGAGACTCACGTCCCGCAGTGCGGGACGCCTGACCCTGGAGCGGCTTATGAGCGCTGTGACCCCCGCTGGAGGCGACACCGCGGCGGGCCGCTCCTGGCCCCTGCTGTTGAACGGCCTGCTTCAGGGCCGGGACCTGACCGCCGACGACACCGCGTGGGCGATGGACCTGATCATGCGCGGCGAGGCGACCGACGCGCAGATCGCCGGGTTCGTGGTGGCGCTGCGCGCCAAGGGGGAGACCGTCGAGGAGATCGCCGGGTTCGTCCGGGCGATGTACGAGCACGCCAACGTCATCGAGGTGCCGGGCCCGGCGGTCGACATCGTCGGCACGGGCGGCGACGGCGCGAAGACCGTCAACATCTCCACGATGTCGGCCATCGTCATCGCCGGCACGGGCGCGAAGGTCGTCAAGCACGGCAACCGCGCGGCGTCCTCGGCGTCCGGCGCCTCCGACGTCCTGGAGAAGCTCGGCGTCAACCTGGAGCTGCCGGTGCACCGGGTGGCCGGGGTGGCCGAGGAGGCCGGGATCACGTTCTGCTTCGCGGCGAAGTTCCACCCGTCGATGCGGTACGCGGGCGCGGCCCGCGGGCAGCTGGGCATCCGGACCATCTTCAACGTCCTCGGTCCGCTGACCAACCCCGCGAAGGTCCGCGCCCAGGCGGTCGGCGTGGCCGACCCGCGCATGGCGCCGATCGTGGCCGGCGTCTTCGCCGGGCGCGGCCACTCCTCCCTGGTCTTCCGCGGCGACGACGGCCTCGACGAACTGACCACCACCGCCACCTCCCGGGTCTGGATCGTCCGCGACGGCAAGGTGACCGAGGAGGCCTTCGACCCGCGCGAGGTGGGCCTCGAACTGGTTCCGGTGGAGGCCCTGCGCGGCGCGGACGCCTCGTACAACGCCGAGGTCGCCCGCCGCCTGCTGGACGGCGAGAGGGGCCCGGTGCGGGACGCGGTGCTGCTGAACGCGGCGGCGGCGCTGGTGGCGCTGGAGCCGGGCACGGGCACGCTGGCCGAGCAGATCGGCGCCGGCATGGCCAGGGCGGCGGAGTCGATCGACTCGGGGGCCGCCAAGCGGACCCTGGAGCGGTGGGTGGCCGCCAGCAACGCCTGACGCGTGAGACGCGTCCCGTGATCCGGACACGGGTTGCGGGACGCCGATCACTTCACGTACGTTCCCGTACCAGGTCATGAGTGACAGTCATGAGGCCCCGGCCGACTGTCCGGCAACCCTCCGTCCGTGGCGGGGTGCCCCGGGTGAAGACCAGGCCGCAGGCAGCGAGGTCTGCGGCAAGCGCGGACCCCTCGCGACACCAGGGGTCCTGGTCGACGAGGAGTCTTCCGTGAGTCAGCGAATGCGATAGGGCCGCAGAGCCCCGCCTCCGCACCCCCTTCCTCTCTCTTCACCCCTGTCTCACGGGAGTTCGCCATGTCCGTCTCCGCCGTTGCCGCCGACCGGTCCGTTTGTGCCCCACTGCCCGTTCTGGGGCGGGATGTCACCGTGCCGCTCGTGACCGGCGGTGAGGTCACCTACGCCGCGCTCGACTACGCCGCCAGCGCCCCGGCGCTGCAGCGGGTCTGGGACGACGTCGCCGCCTACGCGCCGTACTACGGCAGCGTCCACCGCGGTGCCGGGTACCTGTCCCAGCTGTCCACGGACCTGTTCGAGAACGCCCGCCGGACCGTCGCCGAGTTCCTCGGCTGCCGCGCCGGCGACCAGGTCGTGTTCACCCGCTCCACCACCGACTCGCTCAACCTCCTCGCCGCCGCCCTCCCGGAGGGGTGCGAGGTCTTCGTGTTCGAGACCGAGCACCACGCCTCCCTGCTGCCCTGGCGCGACGCCCGCGTCACCTTCCTCGACGCTCCGAGGAGCCACCGCGAGGCCGTCGGGACCCTGGAGCGCGCCCTCGCCGGCCGGGACTCCCACGGGCCCGCCCTCGTCTGCGTCACCGGCGCCTCGAACGTCACCGGCGAGCTGTGGCCCGTACGGGAGCTGGCGGCCGCCGCGCACGCCCACGGGGCGCGGATCGTGCTGGACGCCGCCCAGCTGGCCCCGCACCACCCGGTGTCCGTCGCGGACCTCGACGTCGACTGGGTCGCCTTCTCCGGGCACAAGCTGTACGCGCCCTTCGGCTCCGGCGTCCTGGCCGGGCGGGCCGACTGGCTGGGCGCGGCGGAGCCGTACCTCGCGGGCGGCGGGGCCAGCCGCAAGGTAGCGCGGCGTGCGGACGGGGGCGTGGACGTGGAGTGGCACGAGAGCGCCGCCCGTCACGAGGCCGGCTCCCCGAACGTCATCGGCGCCTACGCCGTCGCCTCCGCCTGCAAGGCCCTCACCGAGGCCGGGTTCGACACCCTCGTCGCCCGCGAGCGGTACCTGATCGAGAAGGTGCGCGCGGGGCTCGCCGAGGTGCCCGAGGTCCGCACCCTCTCCCTCTTCGGGGACGACGCCCCGCGGGTCGGCGTGATCTCCTTCGTCGTCGACGGCTGGAACAGCTCCCACTTCGCCGCCGCCCTCTCGGCCGAGTACGGCATCGGTGTGCGGGACGGGCTGTTCTGCGCCCACCCGCTGCTGCGTACGCTGCTCGGCAGCGACCCGCAGACGCAGGGCGAGTGCGGGGCGCCGGAGGCAGCGCCGGGGGAGAAGTCCCTCAACGCCGTCCGTGTGAGCTTCGGGGCCGGTACGCCGGACGAGCACGTCGAACGGTTCGTGCACGCGGTGAAGGAGCTCGTCACGGACGGCGCGAAGTGGAACTACCGCACGGAGGAAGGGCGTTGCGTCCCGGACACCTCGGCGTGACGCGGTAGCCGGCCGCCCAGGACGATCATCCGCAGGGCCCGTTCGGTGGCGTCGGTGAGCAGCTCGCCCGCCCGCAGCAGCGCCTCCGCCAGCTCCATCGGGGCGGGCAGGATGCCGTGGCAGGCGTCCACGCCCGGCACCTGGTGCGCGCCCTCGCCGAGGGTGCCGGCCGGCGCCGGGACCGGGCGTCCGTACCGCTTGGCCCGGCGGGCCACCTCGGCCGGGACCTTGCCGCGCGGCGTCTGGTGGTCCAGGGTGCCCTCGGCGGTGACGACCAGATCGGCGCGGGCCGGCCGGACGTCCAGGTCGAGGTGGTCCAGCAGCACGTCGAAGCGGGGCAGGAGCCGGGCGCCCAGTGCGGCGGGCCCGCCATCACCAGCGGCAGCCACAGCAGGATCCGGACCCGGGCGGAGATCCGCCGGCGGCCGCCGTCAGCCCTCGGATCCGGGGCCGTCGTCGTCGCCCGGCCCGTCGTCCGAGGTGCCCTGGCCGCGGCCGTCGTCATCATCGTCACTCGCTGAGCTGTCGGTCACCGGGGGGCCGCGAGACCGCCTCGTCGCCCGGGGCGGACCCGCCCGGCGCGGGCGTCGAGGAGGGCTGGAGCGTGGAGGTGGGCGTGGGCGTACCGCGGTCCAGCTCCACCTGCTGGGACGGGACCCTGGGCGCCTCGGAACGGTCCGCGAGGGCGTAAGCCGGTCGCGGCGATGCCCAGGGGGATCAGCACGACGGCGGACAGGGCCGCCATACGACGGGAGAAAGCCATGGGCCCGATCCTGCGGACACGGGCGGGGGAGCGGGATGAAGCCCGGATGAAGAACTCTTCACCATCCGCGTCCGGGGGCGGGTCTCAGTTGTCGAGACCGATCGCGAACGCCGCCTCCAGGTCGTGCTGCGAGTACGTGCGGAACGCCACGTGCGTGTCCGTGCCCTCCACCCCGGGGATCTTGCTGATCCGGCCGGGGATCACCTCGGCCAGGTCCTCGTGCTCCTTGACCCGGACCATGGCGATCAGGTCGTAGGTGCCGGTGACGGAGAAGACCTCGCTGACGTTGTCCAGCGCCGCGATCGACTCGGCGATCTCGGGGATCCGGTCCACGCTGGTCTTGATGAGGACGATCGCGGTGATCACGGCTGGTTCTCTCCCTCGGGGGCCGGAGCAGGGGCGGCCTTCACTCTAGTGGGGCCGGTCGGGCGGCCGTAGCGGACGGAGGCGTAGCCGAAGCCCAGACCGAATCCGATGAGGTGGGCGAGGTAGGCCACCCCCGGCCCGGCCGGGGCCCGCCCCGCCGCCAGCCACTGCAGGGCCGCCCAGAACGGCAGCACGATCCACGCCGGGAAGCGCACCGGCAGGAAGAACAGGAACGGCAGGAGACTGGTCACCCGGGCCCGGGGGAACAGGTACAGGAACGCGCCGAGGACCGCCGAGATGGCTCCCGAGGCACCGACCAGGGACTGCTCGGAGTCCGCGTTGGCGACGGCGTAGCCCAGCAGGGCCAGATAGCCGCAGCCGACGTAGAACAGGGTGAACTGCACGCGGCCCATCCGTTCCTCGGTCATCGCCCCGAAGACGTAGAGGAAGAGCATGTTGCCGAGCAGGTGCACCCAGCTGCCGTGGACGAACAGCGCCGTCGCGGGGGTCAGGGGTGAGCCCCCGGACCCGTCGGACAGGTCTGCGGGGATCACGCCCCAGCGCCGGAAATAGGCCCGCTGCGCGGCGAGCAGCTCGTCCCCCGAGCCGTAGGCCGGATTCAGGCCCGAGGCGGGTCCGGCCAGGAAGACCGCGCAGCACAGCGCGATCAGCGCGTACGTCACCGGCGCCGAGGACCCCCTGATCGCTCTGCCGCCCCGGACGATCGACGCACTCCACTTCCTGATCATGAATACAGAGCATGACGTAACCGGACGCAACAGCACAGACCGCCTCGCCGCCGTGGACACGCGGGCGGCGAGCACCCGCCAGGCCGTAGGGTTACGAGCCACACGCACCGGGAGGCCGGTCGCGTCACGGACACTAGAAGGAAAGAGAACAGGTCACGATGACGGTTCCCCTGCCGACCGCCTCGACGCGGTGGCGCTGCACCCTCTGCGGCAACCTCACGAGGTTCGACGTGACCCGTTCGTCCAAGGTCGTCGAGTACGTCCACCTTGACCTGGCCGGGGAGCCGAAGGTCGAGGAGCGCGAGGTGCTCAGTGAGACCATCGAGTCGGTGCGCTGCCGCTGGTGCAACGCGGTGGACCAGGTGGAACTCGTGGACAGGCCGGGCGCCGGCTCCTGAGGATGGGGGTCCCCCCGCTCGAGCGACGTCGAGAGTGGGGGAGGGCCCCGCACGGATTGAGGTGTGACGGATGGTGGAGACCACGGGCGGGGGGCCGGGCGACGGCGCCGCCGAGGTGCTCGACCGTCCGCTGCCCGACGGCGTGCGTCGCAGGGTCGTCCAGATCGTCTCGGACGGCTTCGGCTCCCTGACGGTCGGCGAGCTGCCCGCGCAGCTGCGGCAGTACGCCCGGTTCGCCCCGAACCGCCGGGCCAAGTTCGCCGGCAACGCCATGGCCGCGGCGCTGGAGACCGACCCGCTGTTCCGGCAGCGCATCGGGGAGAAGCTCAGAGAGACCCAGCCGGAACTGACCGGCGCCCTCGACTCAGGCTCCCCGCCCCTGGCCGCGGACCCGCTCGACGTGGCGGCCGCGGCCTACGTACTGCGGCCGCCCGGCTGGGTGAAGCTCGTGGCCGCCGCCGGCGAGGAGGTTCAGCGGGCCGACGCCGAGCGTGCCGACGAGGAGAACCGTGCGGAGCTGGAGCGGCTGCGCGCCGAGCTCGACCGGGCCCGTGACCACACCCGGGCCGAGACCGAGCGGCTGCGCGGGGAACTGGATTCGGCCAAGAAGGAAACCGAGTCGCTGCACCGCAAGCTCCGCGCCGCCCTCAGCGACGTCAAGCGCGGCGAGGCCGCCCTGCGCAAGGTCCAGGGGGAGATCGAGGCCGTGCGCGCCGACGCGCACGCCCAGGTCTCCGCCGCCGAGAGCGAGACCCGGCGGGTCAAGGCCCGGCTCGGGGAGACCGAGGCCGCGCTGGAGGCGGCCCGGCGCGCCGCCCGGGAGGGCCGCAGCGTCGAGGACATGCGGGTGCGGCTGCTGCTGGACACCCTGCTGGACGCCACCCAGGGGCTGCGCCGCGAACTCGCCCTGCCGCCGGTTTCGGTGCGGCCCGCCGAGACCGTCGACGCCGTCGAGCCGGGCCGGATGACCCCGAAGGACATCGCCGCGCGCGCCCTGTCGGAGAACGACCCGCAGGTCCTCGACCAGCTGCTCGCGCTGCCGCAGGCCCATCTCGTCGTCGACGGCTACAACGTCACAAAGACCGGCTATCCGCAGATGCCGCTGGAGAAGCAGCGCCTGCGGCTGCTCGGTCAGCTCTCCCAGCTGGCCGCGCAGAGCGGGGCCGAGGTGACCTGTGTCTTCGACGGCGCCGAACTGGCCGCGCCGGTGCTGCTCGCGCCGCCGCGCGGCGTGCGCGTGCTGTTCTCGAAGCCCGGCGTCACCGCCGACGAGCTCATCCGCCAGCTGGTGCGCGCCGAACCGCCCGGCCGCCCGGTCATCGTGGCCTCCACCGACCGCGAGGTCGCCGACGGCGTGGCCCGCGCCGGGGCCCGGCCGGTCGCCTCCGCGATGCTCCTCAAGCGCCTTTCGCGGGCCTAGGGGCCGTACGTCCCATGCGTAACCTCCGGGCGTGATGCCCGAATTGGTGAGACCTGTGAACCACGTTGGGTCAAGTGGGTCTCACCGCCTGTGAGTCCAGGTGAAAAGATGGCCTACCGTGACGTGATTTTTCATCTGAGGATTTGAACTGATCACAGGAAGGTCACTAGGGTCAGGCCCCGAACCTCCGCTCGGGTGATCACTCATCGGGAGAGACGGCGGAGGGGCTGAGAAGGAGCTTTTCACCCGTGGCGTCCCACCGTCGTCCCAAGCAGCCGAGCCGCGCACGTGTGACCGTGCTGACCACCGCCGCCGCCGCTGCCGTCGCCTTCAGCTCGCAGGCCGCCAACGCCGCCCCCAGCGAGAAGCCGAGCAAGGACGAGGTCAAGGCCAAGGTCGACAAGCTCTACGAGGAGGCCGAGCAGGCCACCGAGAAGTACAACGGCGCCAAGGAGAAGCAGGAGAAGCTCCAGAAGGAGATCTCCACCATCCAGGACAACGTCGCCCGCGGCCAGGAGGAGCTCAACGAGCTGCGCGACAGCCTCGGCCTCGCCGCCGCCTCGCAGTACCGCACCGGCAGCATCGACCCCTCGGTCCAGCTCTTCCTCTCCTCGAACCCGGACGACTACCTCGACAAGGCCTCCACGCTCGACCAGTTGAGCGGCCAGCAGGTCGAGGCGCTGAAGAAGGTCCAGGAGAAGCAGCGCGAACTCGCCCAGGAGCGCGCCGAGGCCTCCGAGAAGCTCAAGGACCTCGCCTCCACCCGCGCCGAACTCGGCAAGAAGAAGAAGGAAGTCCAGGGCAAGCTCGCCTCCGCGCAGAAGCTGCTCAACAGCCTCTCCGCCGCAGAGAAGGCCAAGCTCGCCGAGGAGCAGAACCGCGCCAGCCGGACCGCCGAGCGCGACGCCCTCACCAGCAACGTGCCGCCCGGTTCCGGACGCGCCGCCGCCGCCTTCGCCTTCGCCCAGAGCCAGCTCGGCAAGCCCTACGTCTACGGCGCCACGGGCATGAGCTCCTTCGACTGCTCCGGCCTGACCTCCCGGGCCTACGCGGCCGCCGGCGTGCAGATCCCGCGCACCTCCGAGGCGCAGACCACGATCGGCACCAAGATCTACTCGGTCAGCCAGCTCAAGGTTGGCGACCTGGTCTTCTTCTTCAACGACCTGCACCACGTCGGCCTCTACGCCGGCAACGGGCAGATCATCCACGCCCCGCGCACCGGCACGGTCGTGCGCTACGAGTCGATGAACACCATCGGCGGCCCCTTCATGTTCGGCGTCCGGGTCTGATCCCAGCCCTCCGGCGTCTCTCGCAGCGGGACGCCGTGTCCGCCATTCGGGCGAATCACGACCGCCCCGAATGAGCCCCCGCCCCGCCGGTGACCTGCGTCAGCGGTGGGGCGTCCTGCCGCGTACCCACGGATGGTCGTTGGCGGCCCCCGGTCTCGGGGCTACTGTCTGCCGCGTTCCAAGTCCGTCAGCGGAAGGAGAGCGGCTTCCCGTGGGGTCCCATCGCCGCCTTGCACCGTCCGGCTTCGACCGGGGCGCCAGCGTCGCGGTCAGCCTGCTGTCCGTCGCCGCCGCCGCCCTGGCCGCGGTACCGGCCGCGGCCGCACCGTACGACGACACCCGGGCCAAGGTGGACCGGCTCTACGAGCAGGCCGAGAAGGCGACCGAGGCCTACAACGCGGCCGACGAGCGCGCCGACGCGCTGCGCGAGGAGGTCGGCACCGCCCGGGACCGGATCGCCCGGCAGCAGCAGCGCATCAACTCCATGCGGGAGTCGCTCGGTTCGCTCGCCGGCGCCCAGTACCGGTCGGGCGGCATCGACCCGGCCGTGGCCCTGCTGTTCTCCGACGACCCGGACGACTACCTCGACAAGGCGTCCCGGCTCGACCGCATCACCGCCCACCAGGCCGGCGAACTGAAGGACCTCCAGGACGCCATGCGCGAACTCGCCCAGGACCGTGAGGAGGCGGCGGACAAGCTCCGTGAACTGGAGCGGAGCCGCAAGGCCGTCGCCGCCCACAAGAAGACCGTCGAGCGCAAACTCGCCTCGGCGCGGCGGCTGCTCAACTCCCTGCCCGACAACGAACGCGACGCCTACGACCGGGCCTCCCGCTCCGGCCGCGACGACGTGCCCGACCTCGGCGGCGTCACCGCCGCCTCGGGACGCGGCGCCGCCGCGGTCGCCGCCGCCCGCAGCGCCCTCGGCAAGCCCTACGTGTGGGGCGCCAGCGGGCCCACCGGCTTCGACTGCTCGGGCCTGATGCAGTGGTCGTACGCCCAGGCCGGGGTCTTTCTGCCGCGCACCTCGCAGGCCCAGCGGTTCGCCGGCCGGCAGGTCCCGCTGTCCGAGGCGCGCCCCGGAGACCTGGTCGTCTACCGGGCCGACGCCAGCCACGTCGGGATGTACATGGGCAACGGCCAGGTCATCCACGCGCCCTATCCCGGCGCGCCCGTGCGCTACGACCCGGTCGGGATGATGCCCGTGTCGTCGGTCACCAGGGTCTGACCGACGCCGCCCCGCGCCCGTATTCTCGGGGCGTGGCTGGTCGACGGTGGGGCTCCGGGGTGGTGGCGCTGGTGCTGCTGCTCGCCGCCCTGGTGGGGTGCGGCGGCCCGTCCGCGACCGACAGTGCCACGGCCGACGTCCAGCGGCTGCTGGACCGGCGGGCCGCAGCGGTCGTCGACCGCGACGAGCGGGCCTACCAACGGACGGGCACCGCAGCCGACTTCCACCGGCTGCGGGCCGTGCCCGTGGCCGGCTGGTCCTACCGCGTGACCGCGCTGCGCCGCAGCGGGGACACGGCCACCGCCGACGCCGAACTGCGCTACAGCGTCGCCGGGTACGACCGGGCGCCGGTGACCGCCGGGCGCACGCTGCGGCTGAGCCGCGACGCCGGCGGACGGTGGTCCGTCGTCGACGACCGGCCCGCCAGGAAGTCCGCGCAGCAGCTGTGGGACCAGGGCACGGTGCGGATCGTGCGGGGCACGCACAGCCTCGTCCTCGGCGTCGGCCAGTCCGACCGGTCCCTGCGCGGCTTCGCCGATCTGGCGGACCGGGCGGTGCCCGCCGTGTCGGACGCGTGGGGCACGCGGTGGAGCCGGCGCGTCGTCGTGCTCGTGCCGAAGTCGCTGGAGGGGATGGCGGGGCTGCTCGGCTCGCCCGCCTCCTCCTACCGCGGCATCGCGGCCGTCACCTCCGGTGAGACGGGCGCCCCGGCCCGGGCGCCGGCGGACCGGATCATCGTCAACCCGGACGCGTTCGCCCTCCTCGGCAGCCTCGGGGAGCAGGTCGTCGTCACCCACGAGACCACCCATGTCGCCACCCGGGCCCAAACCACCGCGGCCACGCCGCTGTGGCTGTCCGAGGGCTTCGCCGACTGGGTCGGCTACCGCTCCGTCGGCCGCACGCCCGCCGAGGCCGCCCCCGAACTGACCCGCGCCGTGGACCGGGGGCGGCTTCCTGCGGCGCTCCCGGCCGACAAGGACTTCGGCTTCACCGGCGACTCCGGCCGTCTGGCCCGCGCCTACGAGAGCGGCTGGACGGCGTGCCGGATGATCGCCGACCGCTGGGGCGAGTCACGGCTGCGCGCGTTCTACCGGGCCGTGGGCGAGCACGACGAGCGGGCCGGGGCGGTGGAGGAGGCGATGCGCGAGGTCCTGGGGACCATGCCGGAGGCCTTCACGGCGCAGTGGCGGGAGTATCTGCGCACGCAGCTGGGCTGAGGGCACCTTCCCGGGGCGGGCCGGTCAGGAGTCCGGCGTCCGGCCGAGCTGCTCGACGGCCTCCCGCAGCCAGGCCCGTTCGCCTCGCCCGTCGCCGGGCGGCCCGGAGCATGCCCTGGCGGAACAGGTCGTCCGTCTCCTCGGCGCTGACCGGCCTGCCGGACGTGGGGCAGAAGACCGGTGCCCTGGCCCTGGTCGCGATCGTGGCACGGCTCGGGGTGCCGGCCGTGGCCGCGTACGCGATCGCCTGCAAGGAAGGCCAGGTACGTGGCGACCACGTCCTTCCACGCCGTCCGTCAGGCCGCCTCGACCCACACCGCGCACACGCGGGGAGCGGGCCGGGACGAGCGGCGGGCCGTCGGGCGGCAGGCCGTGCCCCTGTCCGGTGCCCTCGCACTGGCCGCGGCCGTCCTGCTGTCCCTCACCGCCCCCCGGGTCATGGCCGCCTTCACAGCCGCGCGCGAGGGCGTGCCCTTCCTGCGGTGCGCCGGGCCCTGCCTGCTGCTGTCGGGCTGCCTCATCGCGCTGGGCGGGGTCTTCGAGGGCGCCGGGAGGCATCGGCGCTGCTGTGGGTCGCCTGCTCGGCACGGCCGTCCAGCCGGGGCTCGCGCCCGGGCCGGCGGGGCCGGGGCTGCCCGGGGTGTGCCCGGCGCCGGCGGCCGCCGCGGCGGTGCGGTGCGCCCTGGCGGGGCCGCTGTTCCGGCGTGCCCCGGATCAGGAGGAGACGGGGGTCTCGCCGGCGCGGGCGGGCTGAGGGGCCCGGGCGGCGGGCAGCGTGCGCGGGACCGTCGCCCGCCACAGGGCCCGGGCGGCGATCAGCGCGGCGGCCACCAGCAGGCCGTTGCGCAGGAACAGCAGGGTCAGGCCCAGCCCGTCGCTGGCCACGACACCGGCGAAGTACAGCGGGAACTCCAGCACCGTCACGAAGCACGCGACCAGCACGAGAACGACCGGCACCCGCATCCGGCTGCCCGGGAAGTACAGGCACACCGCCGCCAGCCCGACCAGCCACACCATGTACTGGGGGCTGATCACGCGGCTGGTGGTGGTGAACATCAGCACCGCCACGAACGCCGCGTCGGCGAGGGTGTGTTCCTCGAAGCGCCTGGCCAGCAGCCGCCACAGCACCAGCCAGCCGAACGCCGCCCCCGTCAGGAACAGCGCGCCCGTGCTCACCTCCTTCACGTACGGCCCGAGGAACTCGATCGAGCCGTAGTTCAGCCGCACCTCGCCCTGCCAGCCGAAGTGCCGGGCGACGTGGAAGACCAGCGCGCCCAGCGACTCCACCTCCGTGCCCCGGTCGCGCTGGAACGTCAGGAAGGCGAACGCGCCCGGCATGGCCAGGGCGAACCCACCCGCCACCACGACCCCGGTCACCAGGGCCGACACCCAGGCGCTGCCGCGGCGGGCGCCCAGCAGCAGCATCGCCGGCCAGACCTTCAGCAGCGCGCCGAACGCCGCCAGGGCCCCCATCGCCCTCGGGTGCCGGGCACCCGCGAGCAGCGCCGCCACCGCCACCGCCGTGACCATCACGTCGTAGCGGGCGTACACCGTCGGCCCGAGCAGCGGCACGCCGGTCACCCACACCCAGGCGCCGCGCAGCGACCGGCCCGGGCGGCGTCCCGCGTACGTCAGGAGCGCCAGCACGGCCAGGTCGGTGACGCAGACCAGGACGAAGAACGCCGTCGCGTAGTCCAGGAAGGGCAGCAGGCCGGGGGAGAGGATCGCCAGCGCCGCGGCCGGCGGGTACTGCCAGGTGACGTCCTCCAGAGGGAACGTTCCGCTGCGCAGGACGCCGTACCAGCCCTGGTAGATCACCTGCACGTCGCTGGTGACGTCCGGGCCGGGGAAGACGTACACCTTCAGCACGAACAGCAGGAGCATCAGCCTGGTGAGACACCAGACCACCGGCAGCCATGCCAGGGACCGCCTCGTGCCCGTCGTCTCCACGTGATTCCCTGCCCGTTCGCCCGCCGTGTCGAGGGGGCCATCATGGGCCCGTCAGCTGTGAGCGTGCCATACGAGCCGCCGAGCAGGGCCGCGAGGGCCCGTTCGATAGGGTCGGCGGCGTGCGCAAGACCCTGATCGTGACCAACGACTTCCCACCCCGGCCCGGCGGCATCCAGGCGTTCCTGCACAACATGGCGCTGCGGCTGGACCCCGGGCAGTTGGTCGTCTACGCCTCGACCTGGAAGCGGACCCGGGAGGGCGTCGAGGCGACCCGCGCCTTCGACGCCGAGCAGCCCTTCACCGTCGTGCGCGACCGTACGACCATGCTGCTGCCCACACCGGGAGCCACCCGGCGGGCCGTCCGACTGCTGCGCGAGCACGGCTGCACCTCCGTGTGGTTCGGGGCGGCGGCCCCGCTCGGCCTGATGGCACCGGCCCTGCGCGTCGCGGGCGCCGAGCGGCTGGTCGCCACCACGCACGGCCACGAGGCCGGCTGGGCGCAACTGCCCGCCGCCCGGCAGCTGCTGCGCCGCATCGGGGACGCCACGGACACGATCACCTACCTCGGCGAGTACACGCGCTCGCGGATCGCCTCCGCCCTCACGCCCGAGGCGGCCGCCCGCATGGTCCAGCTGCCGCCGGGCGTCGACGAGAAGACCTTCCACCCCGGCTCGGGCGGCGACGAGGTCCGGGCCCGCCTGGGCCTCACGGACCGCCCGGTCGTGGTCTGCGTCTCCCGCCTCGTCCGGCGCAAGGGCCAGGACACCCTGATCAGGGCCATGCCGAGGATCCTCGCGGCCGAGCCGGACACGGTGCTGCTCGTCGTCGGGGGCGGCCCGTACGAGAAGGACCTTCGGCGGCTGGCCCACGAGACCGGCGTCGCCGCCTCGGTCCGCTTCACCGGCTCCGTCCCCTGGTCCGAGCTCCCCGCCCACTACGGCGCCGGCGACGTCTTCGCGATGCCCTGCCGCACGCGCCGCGGCGGCCTGGACGTCGAGGGCCTCGGCATCGTCTACCTGGAGGCCTCCGCGACGGGCCTCCCGGTCGTCGCCGGCGACTCGGGCGGCGCCCCCGACGCGGTCCTGGACGGCGAGACCGGCTGGGTGGTGCGCGGCGGCTCCCCCGAGGAGGCGGCCGACCGCATCACCACCCTCCTCGGTGACGCGGAGCTGCGCCGCAGGATGGGGGAGCGGGGCCGCGAGTGGGTCGAGCAGAAGTGGCGCTGGGACCTGCTGGCGGAGCACCTCGAGAACTTGCTGTAGTACGACTGCCCTGAAGGGGCGCGGGGAACTGCGCGATCGACCACGACGCACCCGCACCCGCCCGCGGCGAATACATGGCACCCCACTGGGCGGAACCCCGTGGCCGCCCCCGGCGGGTCAGTTCGCGTAGATCGCCTCGATCTCGTGCGCGTAGTCCTTCGCCACCACGTTCCGCTTCAGCTTCAGCGAGGGCGTCAGGTGGCCCGACTCCTCCGTGAACTGGGAGGACAGAATGCGGAACTTCCGCACCGATTCCGCCTTCGACACCGCGGCGTTGCCGTCGTCGACCGCGGCCTGGACCGCGGCGAGCAGGTCCGGGTCCTCGCGCAGCGACGCCGCGGTGGAACCCGCCGGCTTGCCGTGGTCGGCGCACCAGCGGCCCAGGAACTCCTCGTCGAGGGTGACCAGCGCGCCCACGAACGGCCGCCCGTCGCCCACCACCATGCACTCGGCGACCAGCGCGTGCGCCCGGATGCGGTCCTCGATCACGGCCGGGGCGACGTTCTTGCCGCCCGCGGTGACGATGATCTCCTTCTTGCGGCCGGTGATCCTGAGGTAGCCGTCCTCGTCGAGGGTGCCGATGTCACCGGTGTGGAACCAGCCGTCGGCCAGCGCCTCCGCGGTCGCGCCGGGGTTGTTCCAGTACTCCTTGAACAGGTGCTCGCCGTGCAGCAGCACCTCGCCGTCGTCGGCGATCCGCACCACCGAGCCGGGCAGCGGCTGGCCGACCGTGCCGATCTTCTGCCGGTCCCAGGGGTTGAACGCGGTGGCGGCACAGGACTCGGTCAGCCCGTAGCCCTC
This sequence comes from Streptomyces sp. NPDC094143, assembly GCF_040303825.1. Taxonomy (NCBI): domain Bacteria; kingdom Bacillati; phylum Actinomycetota; class Actinomycetes; order Kitasatosporales; family Streptomycetaceae; genus Streptomyces; species Streptomyces sp. NPDC094143. The sequence continues at coordinate 233,175 of NZ_JBEOTZ010000009.1, read as the reverse complement.
CAGCACCGTGAAGCCGATGCCGCGGAAGAAGTGCCCGAGCCGCTCGCCGAGCGGGGCACCGCCGGAGATGGCGTACTCGCCGCGGCCGCCGAGGACCGCGCGCAGCTTGCCGTAGACGAGCGTGTCGAACGCCTTGTGCTTGATCCTCAGGCCGAACGACGGCCCCGAGGGGGTGTCCAGCGCCTTGCTGTAGGCGATCGCGGTGTCGGCGGCCTTGTCGAAGATCTTGCCCTTGCCGTCGGCCTGCGCCTTGGCGCGCGCCGAGTTGTAGACCTTCTCGAAGACGCGCGGCACCCCGAGGATCAGCGTCGGCCGGAACGCGGCCAGCTCGTCGGTGAGGTTCTTGATGTCCGGGACGCAGCCGAGCTTGATCGGCGCCATCATCGGCGCGATCTGCACCAGCCGCCCGAAGACGTGCGCGAGCGGCAGGAACAGCAGCACCGAGCACTCGCCCGTGCGGAACAGCGGACGCAGCCGCTCCACGATGTTGCCGCACTCCGCGAAGAAGCTGCGGTGGGTGAGCACACAGCCCTTGGGGCGGCCGGTGGTGCCCGAGGTGTAGACGATGGTCGCCGGGTCGTCGGCCTTGGCGACGGAGCCGCGCTCCTCGACCGTCTCGTCCGTGACGTCCTGGCCGAGCCGGGCCAGCTCGTCGAGGCCGCCGCCCTCGATCTGCCACACGTGCTTGAGCGCCGGCAGCCCCTCGCGCACCGACTCGACGGCGGCCGTGTGGGCGTCGGTCTCCACGACGCAGGCGGTCGCCCCCGAGTCGCCGAGGATCCAGCGCACCTGCTCCGGCGAACTCGTCTCGTACACCGGCACGGTCACCGCGCCGGCGCTCCAGATCGCGAAGTCGAGCAGCGTCCACTCGTAGCGGGTGCGGGACATCAGGCCCACCCGGTCGCCCGGCTGGACCCCGGCGGCGATCAGGCCCTTGGCGGCCGTGACCACCTCGGCGAGGAAGGCGGTGGCCGAGACGTCCTGCCAGGTGCCTGCGACCTTGCGGGCGATGACGGCGACGTCCGGGTGCTGCGCGGCGTTTCTGCGGACGATGTCGGTCAGGTTCCCGTCCGCGGGGACCTCGTACAAAGCCGGAAGGCTGAACTCGCGCAAGACTGCTGCTCCTCATAGGGCGCCGGCGCCACGACGGTGTGTGCTGCGACGGTGCGGTCCAAGGCTCGGGCAGGTGCTCGGGCATTCACTTGTTGAAATGCAGAGCACGACTGGACTGCCCGGACGTTACCCGCCGGTATGGCTTCTCCGACAGGGGGTCCCGTCGAGATGTTCGCTGCGTCACACAGTTGGGTATTCCTTCGCGCACAGTAGTCCACGGGCTGAATCACTGACCAGTAACCGCAGGTAGGACCGCCACTGTTCACGTATGCCGCATACGCTTACGCTTGATCGTCATGGCACCCACACCCGCCGGAGACAGAAGGACACGCGTGCACGTGGTCAGCGACGTGCACGGCAACGCCCGTGACCTGGCCAGAGCCGGTGAGGGCGCCGACGCGCTGATCTGCCTGGGCGATCTCGTCCTCTTCCTCGACTACGCCGACCACTCGCGCGGCATCTTCCCCGACCTCTTCGGCGTCGAGAACGCCGACCGCATCGTCGCGCTGCGCACCGCCCGCCGCTTCGAGGAGGCACGGGAGCTCGGGGCCCGGCTGTGGGCCGGCATCGGCGGGGACCGGGCCGCGGTGATCGAGAAGGCGGTGCGCAAGCAGTACGCGGAGCTGTTCGCCGCGTTCCCCACTCCGACGTACGCCACCTACGGCAACGTCGACATGCCGTCTCTGTGGCGGGAGTACGCCGGCCCCGGCACGACGGTCCTCGACGGCGAGCGTGTCGAGATAGGCGGCCGGGTCTTCGGCTTCGTCGGCGGCGGCCTGCGCACGCCGATGCGGACGCCGTACGAGATCAGCGACGAGGAGTACGCGGCGAAGATCGAGGCGCTCGGCGAGGTCGACGTGCTGTGCACGCACATCCCGCCCGAGGTCCCCGAACTCGTCTACGACACCGTCGCGCGCCGCTTCGAGCGGGGCAGCCGGGCCCTGCTGGACGCCATCCGCCGCACCCGGCCCCGCTACTCCCTCTTCGGGCACGTGCACCAGCCGCTGGTGCGCAGGATGCGGATCGGGGCGACCGAGTGTGTGAACGTGGGGCACTTCGCGGGGACCGGGACGCCGTGGGCGCTGGAGTGGTGAGGACGCCCCAGGTCGGGTGAGATCGGCGGGTCCCGTGCGCGGTAGCCTTCACGCTGCACACACGTGCGCACGAGTGCGCACGGCGATCTCTTACCGGCCCGCATCTGGAGGAGCCACGGCGATGGCGGAACACACCAGCTCGAGCATCACCATCGAGGCGGCCCCGGCCGACGTCATGGCGGTCATCGCCGACTTCGAGCGCTACCCGGACTGGACCGGCGAGGTGAAGGAGGCGGAGGTCCTCAAGACCGACGCCCAGGGCCGTGCCGAGCAGGTCCGCCTCGTCATGGACGCCGGCGCGATCAAGGACGACCAGGTGCTCGCGTACACCTGGACCGGTGCGAACGAGGTGTCCTGGACGCTGGTGAAGTCCCAGATGCTGCGCTCCCTCGACGGCACGTACCTGCTGAAGCCGGCGGGGGCGGGCGGCACGGAGGTCACGTACGCGCTCACCGTCGACGTCAAGATCCCCATGCTCGGCATGATCAAGCGCAAGGCGGAGAAGGTCATCATCGACCGGGCGCTGGCGGGACTGAAGAAGCGGGTGGAGTCGGGCAAGTAGGGGTCACGTCGCAGGGGTTCCGTGCTCTGCCGGATGCGGGCGCGTCGCGGCTGGTCGCGCAGTTCCCCGCACCCCTGGGGGCGTGGTGGCACCGGTACCGTTCACCCCCATGCGCACCCTCCTGATCACCGGCCCCGGCGGCAGCGGTCGTACCACCCTCGCGGCCGCGACCGCCCTGGCCGCGGCGGCGCAGGGCACGGACACCCTCGTCCTCGGCACCGACCGCACCGACACCCTCGGTGCCGCCCTCGGCGTCCCGACCGGCCCGGCCCCGGTCGAAGCCGCCCCGCACCTCACCGTCTGGCGCCCCGACCCCGCGCGGGACTTCCGCCGGGACCTCACCGCCCTCCAGGACCGCGCCGCCTCCGCCCTCGACCTCCTGGGCGCCTCCCGCCTGGACCCCGAGGAACTCACCCCGCTGCCCGGCGCCGAGGAACTCGCCCTGCTGCGCGCCCTGCGCGACGCCGCGCTGTCGGAGAGGTACGGCCTCCTCGTCGTCGACCTGCCCCCCGTCCCGCAGGCCCTCGCCCTGCTCGCCCTGCCCGAGGAACTCCGCCGCTACCTGCGCCGCCTGCTGCCGCCCGAGCGGCAGGCCGCCCGCGCCCTGCGCCCCGTCCTCGGCCGGCTCGCCGGCGTCCCGATGCCCGCGGAGTGGCTGTACGAGACGGCGGCCCGCTGGGACGTGGAGCTGGCCGCCGTGGAGGCCGTCGTCGCCGACCGCGACACCGTCGTGCGGCTGGTCGCCGAACCCGGCCCGGCCGGCGCCGACGCCCTGCGCACCGCCGGTCTCGGCCTCGCTCTGCGCGGCCTGCGCACCGACGTCGTCGTCGCCAACCGCGTCCTGCCCGAGGCCTCGGCGGACACCTGGCTGGCCGGCCCGGTCGCCCAGCAGCGCAAGACGCTCGACGAGTGGCGCGAGTCCCACGAGGTGCGCACCGTCGCCCACCTCGGCCGCGACCCGCGCGGCGGCGACGACCTCACCGCCCTGGCCGTGCCCGGTCCCGGCGCGGACGCCCCCGCCGTCGAGTGGCCCGTGACCGACCGGCTCGGCGAGGACGGCGTGCTCGTGTGGCACATCCCGCTGCCCGGCGCCCTGCGCGACGAACTCGACCTCGTGCGGCGCGGCGACGAACTCCTCGTCACGGCGGGGAGGTTCCGCCGGGTCGTCCCCCTGCCCTCCGCGCTGCGCCGCTGCACCGTGGCCGGGGCCGCCCTGCGCGACGGCGAGCTGCGCATCCGCTTCGCCCCCGACCCGAAGCTCTGGCCGCCGTCCCGGTGACGCCGGCCGCTACGCCCGTTCGGGTAACGTCGTAGGGACGAACCGTAGGCAGGAGTCCGTCATGAGCGAAGAGCTCCCCCCGTCCGGTGACACCCCCGACGAGGCCGTGGACGAGACCCGGGCGACCGACGCCGACGCCTGGGCGACGGCGTGCGCCGAGGACCTCGAAGCGGAGCAGGCCCGCCGCCGCACCCAGTACGGCCCGCCCCCCGGCTCCGCGGCCGAGGAGCTCAAAAAGCTCGTCGACGCCGTCGCGGACCGGCTGTCCGGCCTGCAGTCCCCGCTGTTCGGCGCGGTCGCCGGGCCCGCCGCCCAGCAGGTCGTACGGCAGGTCGTCGATCAGGCCAAGGCGGCCGTGGAACCGGTCATCGAGCGCAATCCGGACGTCTTCGACCACCTGGCGGCCGCCGGGAACGAGCTGCTCGCCGCCTACCGCTCCGCCGTCCAGGCCCAGGAGCGCCGCTGGACCGGCCGCGACGACCGAAGCGACCCGCGTGACCTGCACGAACGCCGTGACCCGGGCGACGACGCGGGCCCGGGCGAGCGCATCGACCTCGACTGAGCCCGCGGTCCCCGGCCGAGCGGCGCCCGGCGCGCCGCCGCCGGGCGTGCCCACCGACCGGACGACAGGAACCCCGGGGCAGGGCCTCGGGTACCGTTGCCCGTAGCGGGGCTCGACCGAAACTGAGGGATTCATGGGACTCACCATCGGCGTCGACATCGGCGGCACGAAGATCGCGGCCGGCGTGGTCGATGAGGAAGGCAACATCCTCTCGACCCACAAGGTGCCGACCCCGGGCACGCCCGAGGGCATCGTGGACGCCATCGCCTCGGCGGTGGACGGCGCACACGTCGGTCACGACATCGTCGGCGTGGGCATCGGCGCCGCCGGCTACGTCAACCGGCAGCGCTCGGAGGTCTACTTCGCGCCCAACATCCACTGGCGCAACGAGCCGCTCAAGGAGAAGGTCGAGGCCCGTGTGGGCCTCCCGGTGGTCGTCGAGAACGACGCGAACGCCGCGGCGTGGGGCGAGTACAAGTTCGGTGCCGGCAAGGGCCACCGCAACGTCATCTGCATCACGCTGGGCACGGGCCTCGGCGGCGGCATCATCATCGGCAACAAGCTGCGCCGCGGACACTTCGGCGTGGCCGCCGAGTTCGGCCACATCCGCATGGTGCCGGACGGCCTGCTGTGCGGCTGCGGCTCGCAGGGCTGCTGGGAGCAGTACGCCTCGGGCCGCGCGCTGGTGAGGTACGCCAAGCAGCGCGCCAACGCCACCCCCGAGAACGCCGAGATCCTGCTCGGCCTCGGCAACGGCACGCCCGACGGCATCGAGGGCAAGCACATCTCCATGGCCGCCCGCCAGGGCGACCGTGTGGCCGTCGACTCCTACCGCGAACTGGCCCGTTGGGTCGGCGCGGGCCTGGCCGACCTCGCCTCCCTCTTCGACCCCTCGGCGTTCATCGTCGGCGGCGGCCTCTCCGACGAGGGCGAACTGGTCCTGGGCCCGATCCGCAAGTCCTACAAGCGCTGGCTGGTGGGCGGAAACTGGCGCCCGGTGGCCGAGGTCCGCGCCGCGGAACTGGGCAACAAGGCGGGCCTGGTGGGAGCCGCCGACCTGGCCCGGGAGCCCGACCCGATCATGTGACGCCCTGTGCTGTCAGGGGCGCGGGGAACTGTGCGACAAGCCACGAACCACCGGCACACGCGCACGGTCCCCGCGCCCCGAGCCACGGGGGGCGTAGATTGATCACATGCCGCCGCTCCCCAACTCCCGTACCGAACCCGACGGTTCCGCGGTCATCAGGGTCCTCAGCTACAACATCCGCTCGATGCGGGACGACACCGCCGCCCTGGCCCGCGTCATCCGCGCCTGCGAACCCGACCTGGTGCTCGTCCAGGAAGCCCCCCGCTTCTTCCGGTGGCGCAAGAAGCTCGCCCGCCTCGCCCTCGCCTGCGACCTGGTCGTCGTCACGGGGGGCGCCACCACCACGGGCCCGGCGATCCTCAGCTCGCTCCGGGTGGGCGTCGAACGCACGGAGGACGTCCTCCTGCCCCACACCCCCGGCCTGCACCGCCGCGGCTTCGCCAGCGCGGTCGTCCGCATCGCCGGCGCCCGCCTCGGCGTTTTGAGCTGTCACCTGTCCCTGCAGCAGGACGAGCGCCACGACCAGGCCGGCATGCTCCTGGACCGGCTCGCCGGGCTGAGCGTGGAGCACGCGATCGCCGGTGGCGACCTGAACGAACGGCCCGACGGCCCCGCCTTCCGCCGCCTGGCCGGCACCCTGACCGACTGCCGGGCCGCGTCCCCCTGGGGCGGCGAGCACACCTGGACCCCCGCCGACCCCCACCAGCGCATCGACGCGATCTTCGCGACCGAGGGCGTCGAGGTGCTGGGCTGCGGCGTACCGACCGACCTGCCCGGGGTGACCGGGACAGACCTGAGGGCGGCCACGGACCACCTCCCGGTCCTGGCCGCCCTCAGGGTGCCGGCGTCCTAGACGACCGCTCCCCGCCCGGGGTCGTCGTCCTCCTCGTCGTCCGTCCGCATGCGCATCACCAGCGTCGCGAACCCGCCCAGGAACCCGCCGATCGCGAGCGTGGTCAGCCACCAGGTCATCTCCCAGCCGAGCAGCACGGCCAGCAGGAGCAGCACCGGCCCGCCGAGCACCCCGAGCCAGGCGAACTTCGCCGTCGGGTCGGCGGTCGGCAGCGGCGGCGGCTCCGGCGGCACGAAATGGCCCTCGTCGTCCGCGTCGAAGTCGTCCTCGGTGGGCTCGGGCACGGTGTGGTCGCGGGGGCCGACGCCGGGCGCGAAGGAGACGGAGCCACCCAGCGGCCCGGCCGGCTTGTCCGGCCTGTCACCCGACGGCTTCGGCTCCGGCCCGTCCGGCTCCCCGGGCCGGCCGGCCTCGGCGGGGGCCGTCCCGGCCGCCGTGTCCACCCGGTCGTCGTTGGTCGGGGACTCCAGCAGCGCGAGGTCCTCGACCGACTTGAACGGCTTGGCACCCGGCGGGTCCGGCGGCTCGTCGCCGTAGCCGGCGACGATCGCCGCCCAGGCGGCCTCCTCGTCGATGGGGACGCCCTTCTCGTCCGGCTCGCGGCTCTCGTGGCCTTCGCGGCCTTCGCGGCCCTCGCGGTCGGAGTCGTGCTCAGCCACCTGCGGTCGTCCCTTCCTTGCCGAGCCCGGGCTCCTTGACGAGGCCGGGTGCGAGCCGGTCGATGAACGCGAGGCTCTCCTCGTGGATCCGGTCCGCGTCATGGTCCAACGTGGCCACGTGGTAGCTCTGTTCCAGCAGGATCTCCTTCACGTCCGTCGACGAGATGCGGCTGAGGACACGGGCCGAGTCGGCGGGCGGCACCACATGGTCCTGCGGGCTGTGCAGCAGCAGCACCGGCTGGGTGACCTGGGGCAGCTCACCGTCGACGATCCGGAAGAACCGGCGCAGCGAGTGCGCCGCGTGCAGCGGCACCCGGTCGTAGCCCAGCTCCCGGCTGTCCGGCTTGGCGATGTCGCTGGCGATGCCCTTCGTCGCCGGGACCAGGTGGCGGACCACCGGCAGGGCGTGCGCGGCCAGGCCGTGCACCTTGTTCGCCGGGTTGACGACGACCACGCCGCTCACGGCGTCGCCGTGCTTCGCGGCCAGGCGCAGGGCGAGGGCGCCGCCCATGGACAGACCGGCCACGAAGACCTTGGCGCGGCGCTCGCGCAGGGCGCGCAGCTCGCGGTCCACCTCCGCGTACCAGTCCTGCCAGCCCGTGATCCGCAGGTCCTCCCAGCGGGTGCCGTGCCCGGGCAGCAGCGGCAGGGAGACGGTCAGGCCGTGCTCGGCGAGGTACTGCGCCCAGGGGCGCAGCGACTGCGGTGAACCGGTGAAACCGTGGCAGAGGAGGACGGCGACCTCCCCGCCCTCGTGGCGAAACGGCTCGGCTCCGGCAAGGACCGGCACCTTCGGCCTCCAGGTCGTGAGAAGGGACGGACACGATCACGGATCGTCACGGAACGTCATGGAAGGGGTCGCACGTCGTTCGCGGGACCTTCACCGTACGCGACCGCACTGACACCGACCAGGGCCGTCGGCGCCTTCGACAGCGCTCCGGGTTAAGGTCTGACCGACACACACAGGAGGCACTCGGTTGTTGTACGGCGCGATGAAGGTCGCTGTTGGGGGACCGCTCAAGGTCGCCTTCAGGCCCTGGGTGGAAGGCCTGGAGAACGTTCCCGCAGAGGGCCCCGCGATCCTGGCGAGCAACCACCTGTCCTTCTCGGACTCGTTCTTCCTGCCCGCGGTCCTGGACCGCAAGGTCACGTTCATCGCGAAGGCCGAGTACTTCACCACGCCCGGGGTGAAGGGCCGGCTGACGGCCGCCTTCTTCAAGGGCGTCGGCCAGCTGCCCGTCGACCGTTCCGGTGCGCGCGGCGCCGGCGAGGCCGCCATCAGGAGCGGGATCGAGGTGCTGGAGCGCGGCGAGCTGTTCGGGATCTACCCGGAGGGCACGCGCTCGCCCGACGGCCGGCTCTACCGGGGCAAGCCGGGCGGCCTCGCGCGCGTGGCGCTCGCGACCGGCGCGCCCGTCGTCCCGGTCGCCATGATCGACACGGAGAAGATCCAGCCGCCCGGCAAGGTCGTGCCCAAACTCATGCGGCCCGGCATCCGGATCGGCAAGCCCCTCGACTTCAGCCGCTACCAGGGCATGGAGCACGACCGCTTCGTGCTGCGCGCGGTGACCGACGAGGTCATGTACGAGATCATGAAGCTCTCCGGTCAGGAGTACGTCGACATGTACGCGACGGCCATGAAGCGGCAGCTCGCGGACGCGGCGAAGGCGGAGAAGGAAGCCGACAAGGCGGCCAGGGCCGCGCTCGCACGGGCGGAGAAGGAACAGGCCGAGAAGGAACAGGCCGAGAAGGAGAAGGCCGGGAAGGACGAGCAGACGGGCGAGCCGCGGACCTAGCCCGGGACGGGGCAGGCCGGGGGGTGGGGGACATGGCCGGACGCGAGCGCGTGATGAGGATGTCGGTCGAGCAGCCGCTGTGGCGTGCGCTCACGGCGTACCGGGTGCTGACGGTGCTGTACGCGGTCGGCCTGTTCGCCACCGCCTACGAGGAGTTCGTCCGCCCCTGGGTCGCCGTCGCCTACTTCGCCGTACTGGGCGCGTGGACCCTGGCCACGCTGCCCCGGGTCGCGAACGCCGCCCGCTGCACCAAGGCGTTCCTCGCCGCCGACCTGACCATCGCCCTCACGGGCATCCTGCTCACGCCCGTCGCCGACGCGCACGAGCGGGTCCAGTCGGGTGGCCCCACCCTGCCGTCGATATGGACGGCCGGTGCCGTCCTGGCCTTCGCCATCAAGGGCGGCTGGCGCTGGGCGGCCGCGGCCAGCGGCCTGGTGGCCGTCGCCAACCTGATCGAGCGCGGCAGCCCGGCCCGCGACACCGTCCACAACGTCATCCTGGTCTGCATCGCCTCCATCGCCATCGGCTACGTCGTCGAGGTCGCCCGCGCCTCCGAACGCACCCTGGCCCGCGCCCTGGAGATCGAGGCCGCGACACGGGAACGGGAGCGCCTGGCCCGGGACATCCACGACAGCGTCCTGCAGGTGCTGGCCATGGTGCAGCGGCGCGGGGCGGTGATCGGCGGCGAGGCGGCCGAGCTGGGCCGGATGGCCGGCGAGCAGGAGGTCGCCCTGCGCACCCTGGTCTCCGGCGGGCTCGTGCCCGTCTCGCGGGTCTCGGAGGACGCGGCCCAGGGCGCGCTCGTCCGGGCCGTCGACGACGGCCCGGACGAGGACGAGCCGGCCGACGGCGTCCCGGTCGACCTGCGCGCCCTGCTCGCGCCGTACGCGGGGGCCAGGGTCAGCCTGGCCGAGCCGGGGGCGCCCGTGCCGCTGGCACCGGCCGCCGCCCGGGAGGTGGCCGCCGCCGTCGGGGCCGCCCTGGACAACGTCCGCAAGCACGCCGGGGAGCAGGCGCGCGCCTGGATCCTGGTCGAGGACGAACCGGACGAGGTGATCGTCACCGTCCGGGACGACGGCCCCGGCATCCCCGAGGGACGGCTCGCCCAGGCCGAGGGCGAGGGGCGGCTCGGTGTCGCCCTGTCGATCCGCGGCCGGCTGCGCGACCTCGGCGGCAGCGCGGAACTGATCTCGGTGCCGGGCCAGGGCACGGAGGTCGAGCTGAAGGTACCGAAGGACGTGACGGACACACGGGGGAAGGCGGAGCGGCGATGACGCGGAGCGTTGGGGACCGGCAGGAACCGATCAAGGTCATGGTGGTCGACGACCACCCCATGTGGCGCGACGCGGTCGCCCGCGACCTGGCCGAGACGGGCTTCGAGGTGGTCGCGACCGCCGGCGACGGCGACCAGGCCGTGCGCCGCGCCAAGGCCGCCGCCCCGGACGTCCTGGTGCTCGACCTGAACCTGCCCGGCAAGCCCGGCGTCCAGGTCTGCAAGGAGGTCGTGGCCGCGAACCCGGCGCTGCGCGTCCTGGTGCTGTCCGCGAGCGGCGAGCATGCCGACGTCCTGGAGGCGGTGAAGTCCGGCGCGACGGGCTACCTGCTGAAGTCGGCCTCCACCGAGGAGCTCCAGGACGCGGTGCGCCGCACGGCCGTCGGCGACCCCGTCTTCACGCCGGGCCTGGCCGGACTGGTCCTCGGCGAGTACCGCCGCCTCGCCTCCGAGCCCGCCCCGGCCCCCGACACCGACGAGCCGAAGGCGCCCCGGCTCACCGACCGAGAGACCGAGGTGCTGCGCCTGGTCGCCAAGGGCCTGAGCTACAAGCAGATCGCCGAGCGCCTGGTCATCTCGCACCGCACGGTGCAGAACCACGTCCAGAACACCCTAGGCAAGCTCCAGTTGCACAACCGGGTCGAACTGGTCAGGTACGCCATCGAGCGCGGCCTCGACGACGAGTGAGAGGCACGTCACACTGACCCTTCGTCAGGCACCTGCGGCGAAGGGACTGTTCCATGCGCGTCGGAGTACTGACCGGAGGCGGCGACTGCCCCGGCCTCAACGCCGTCATCCGGGCCGTCGTCCGCAAGGGCGTGCAGGAGTACGGCTACGACTTCACCGGCTTCCGGGACGGCTGGCGAGGGCCCCTGGAGAACGCCACCGTCCCGCTCGGCATCCCCGCGGTGCGCGGCATCCTGCCCCGCGGCGGCACGATCCTCGGCTCCTCGCGGACCAACCCGCTGCAGGAGGAGGACGGCATCCGCCGGATCAAGGAGAACCTCGCCCGGCTGGAGGTCGAGGCGCTCATCACGATCGGCGGCGAGGACACCCTGGGCGTGGCCGTCCGCCTGTCCGGCGAGCACGGCGTGCCCTGTGTGGGAGTCCCCAAGACCATCGACAACGACCTGTCCGCCACCGACTACACCTTCGGCTTCGACACCGCCGTCGGCATCGCCACCGAGGCCATCGACCGGCTGCACACCACCGCCGAGTCCCACATGCGGGTCCTGGTCGTGGAGGTGATGGGCCGGCACGCCGGCTGGATCGCCCTGCACTCGGGCCTGGCCGGCGGTGCCAACGTCATTCTCATCCCGGAGCAGCGCTTCGACGTGGAGCAGGTGTGCGACTGGGTGACCTCCCGCTTCCGGGCGTCGTACGCGCCGATCGTCGTCGTCGCCGAGGGCGCGATGCCGAAGGACGGCGACATGGTCCTCAAGGACCGGTCCCTGGACTCCTTCGGGCACGTCCGGCTGTCCGGGGTGGGGGAGTGGCTCGCCAAGGAGATCGAGAAGCGCACGGGCAAGGAGGCCCGCACGACCGTCCTCGGCCATGTCCAGCGCGGCGGCACCCCCAGCGCGTTCGACCGCTGGCTCGCCACCCGCTTCGGCCTGCACGCCATCGACTGCGTCCGCGACGGCGCCTTCGGCACGATGGTCGCCCTGCGCGGCACCGACATCGTCCGGGTCCCCCTCGCGGACGCCACGGCCCGCCTGAAGACGGTGGACCCGGCGCTGTACGAGGAGGTCGGGGTGTTCTTCGGCTGACCGCCCGAGGCCGGCCGGGGGCGGGCGGCCCCGGCCGGCACCCGGTCAGACCGAGGGCGCGCCCGTGCCGCGCAGCTGCGCCACCAGTTCCCGCACCACCCGTGCCCCGTTCAGCGTCAGCACCGACTCGGGATGGAACTGCACACCCGCGAACCCGGGCCCGCGCAGCGCGTGCACCTCACCGTTCACGGCCCGGGAGACCTCGACCCCGCGGGCCGTCAGCCCGGCGGCCGTCTCGTCGTCGCAGCGGGCCACGTAGCTGTTGTAGAACCCGACGGTCTCCCGCCGCCCGAACAGCTCGATCTCCGTCTGCGCCCCCTGGTACGGCACTTCCTTGCGCACGATGTCCAGCCCCAGCTCCGCGGCGATCAGCTCGTGGCCGAGGCAGACGCCCAGCACGCCCCGCCGCTCCGCCCGCATCACCTCGGCGGTCAGGGAACGCAGGAACCGCATCTTCGGATCGGCCGGGTCGGACGGATCGCCCGGCCCGGGCCCCAGCACCACCGGGCCCTCGTGGCCGAGCACCGCCTCCCGCAGCATCGGCTCGTCGTACCGCCGCACGCTCACCTCCAGGCCGCCGGAGCGCAGCACGTGCGCGAGCATCGCCGTGAAGGTGTCCTCCCCGTCGACGACCAGGGCGTGCCCCGCGAGTCTCCCGGAGCGCTCCTGCATCCGCAGCCAGAAGGGCGCGAGCGAGGCCCGGCGCCCGTCCAGCGCCGCACGCACGCGTGGATCGTCCGCCAGCCGTACGGGCGCGTGCTCCGCGCGCGGCCGCGGCGGCCGTACGCCCAGGGCCGCCAGCACCCCGGCCGCCTTGGCGTGGGTCTCGGCCACCTCGCCCGCCGGGTCCGAGCCGCGCACCAGGGTCGCGCCGACCGGGACCCGCAGCCGTCCGTCCGCGTCGATGTCGGCGGTGCGGATCAGGATGGGGGAGTCGAGGGTCTGGGCCCCGCCCGCATCCCGGCCGATCAGGGCCAGCGCCCCGGCGTAGTATCCGCGTCCCCCGCTCTCGTGCCGCTCGATCACCCGGCAGGCGTTCTGCACCGGCGAGCCGGTGACGGTCGCGGCGAACATGGTCTCCCTCAGCACCTCCCGCACGTCCAGCGAGGACCTGCCGCGCAGCTCGTACTCGGTGTGCGCGAGGTGTGCCATCTCCTTCAGCCGGGGCCCGACCACGACCCCGCCCATGTCGCCGACGGTGCACATCATCTTGAGCTCCTCGTCGACGACCATCGACAGCTCCTCGGTCTCCTTGCCGTCGGCGAGGAAGTCCAGCAGGTGCCCGGGCGTCGGCCCCTCGGCGGGATAGCGGTAGGTGCCGCTGATCGGGTTCATGACGACCGTGCCGCCGGACATCCGCACATGCACCTCCGGACTCGCCCCGACCAGCGTGCGGTCCCCGGTGTGCACGACGAACGTCCAGTACGCCCCCCGCTCGCCCTCCAGCAGCCGCCGGAACAGGGCGAGGGCGTCGGCCCGCCCGAACCCGGGGATCCGGCCGCGGTAGGTCCGGCGGATCACGAAGTTGGCACCCTCGCCCCGGCCGATCTCCTCCTCCAGCACGCGTCCGACGATCCGCGCGTACTCCTCGTCGGCGACGTCGAAGCCTCCGTCGTCGACACGGACGTCGTGCGCCGGGAGCTGCTCCAGTGCCTCGGCCAGCGGGACGGAGTACGACTCCTCGGGGGTGAGCGCCAGCAGGGGCGTGCCGTCGTCGCGGACGTCGAAGCCGCGCTCGCGGATCTGCCGGAAGGGCACGAGCGCGAGGCTCTCGCCGGGGAGGTCGGCGAGCCGCTCGTGGGCGGCGACCGGGCCGATCAGGACCTCGACCAGCTCGTGGTCGTGGCCCGGGGTACGGCGGCGGAGCAGGGCGAACGGACGGGAGTCGTCCGGCAAGCCGAGCAGGTTCATGGGTCCGTGCTCCTTCTCAGGGAGGGAGGAACGGACCCCGGAAACACCGAAGGCCGCCCCTCGGGCGGCCTTCGCGAAGTCTCGAGTACGCGCAGTCAGCGGGCCGCCGGATGAGCGGTCCACCACCAGGTCTGGGTCGAGTGCGCGAACATGCCACGGACCCTACCCCATGTCCGAGGGGTACCCGGTGTCTCACTTGCTGGGCATGGGTCTGGGCGCCCGATGTGACCCCGTAGTGTTGAGGCCGTGACCGTGAACGCTAAGACCAGCGCGAGTGCTGGCAACACCTGGCGAGACCTGCCCGCGGCGCAGCAGCCCGAGTACCCCGACACCGAGGCTCTGCGCGCAGTGATCGCGGACCTCGAGTCGTATCCGCCGCTCGTCTTCGCGGGCGAGTGCGACCAGCTGCGCGCCCGGATGGCGGCCGTCGCCAAGGGAGAGGCGTTCCTCCTCCAGGGCGGCGACTGCGCCGAGGCGTTCGACGCGGTGTCCGCGGACCAGATCCGCAACAAGCTGAAGACCTTGCTCCAGATGGGCGCCGTGCTCACGTACGCCGCGTCCGTGCCGGTCGTGAAGGTCGGCCGGATCGCCGGCCAGTACTCCAAGCCGCGCTCCAAGCCGACCGAGACCCGCGACGGCGTGACACTGCCGACCTACCGCGGCGACTCCGTCAACGGCTTCGACTTCACCGAAGAGGCCCGGATCCCGGACCCCGAGCGGCTGAAGCGGATGTACCACGCCTCCGCCTCCACGCTGAACCTGGTGCGCGCCTTCACCACCGGCGGTTACGCCGACCTGCGCCAGGTCCACGCCTGGAACCAGGACTTCGTGAAGTCCTCCCCGTCGGGGCAGCGCTACGAGCAGCTCGCCCGCGAGATCGACAACGCGCTGAACTTCATGCACGCCTGCGGGGCCGACCCGGAGGAGTTCAAGACCGTCGAGTTCTTCTCCTCGCACGAGGCGCTGCTGCTCGACTACGAGTCCGCCCTGACCCGGGTCGACTCGCGCACCGGGCAGCTGTACGACGTCTCCGCGCACATGGTGTGGATCGGCGAGCGCACCCGGCAGCTGGACCACGCGCACATCGAGTTCGCCTCGCGGATCCGCAACCCGATCGGCATCAAGCTGGGCCCGACGACCACGGCCGAGGAGGCGATGCAGTACATCGAGCGCCTCGACCCGGAGCGCGAGCCCGGCCGGCTGACCTTCATCGTCCGCATGGGCGCCGACAAGGTCCGCGACAAGCTCCCCGAGCTGGTCGAGAAGGTCACCGCCTCCGGCGCGACCGTGGCCTGGGTGACCGACCCGATGCACGGCAACACCTTCGAGGCGGCCTCCGGGCACAAGACCCGCCGCTTCGACGACGTGCTCGACGAGGTCAAGGGTTTCTTCGAGGTCCACAAGGAGCTCGGCACGCACCCGGGCGGCATCCACGTGGAGCTCACCGGCGACGACGTCACCGAATGCGTGGGCGGCGGCGACGAGATCTTCGTCGACGATCTGCACCAGCGCTACGAGACGGCCTGCGACCCGCGGCTCAACCGCAGCCAGTCGCTGGACCTGGCGTTCCTCGTGGCGGAGATGTACAGGGACCAGTAGCGGGGCCGCCTGTTACCGGGCATCGACTGGGGCGCGGATCACACACGATCCGCGCCCCTCTCGACTTTTGCGCCTCCGACCCGGCGGGTAAGGTTAGGTTTGCCTCACCGATCAACGGGGACGGCACCACAGAACGAACCCGTCGGGAGGTGGACCGCGTGTACGTCTGCAGTTGCTTCGGGATCACCGAGCAGCAGGTCAAGCAGCACGCGGACAGCGGCGCCTGCACCCCCCGCCAGATCGCCTCCGCCTGCAAGGCGGGCACGGACTGCGGGTCGTGCGTCCGCCGGATCCAGGCGATCCTGGGCAGGGCCAACTGCCCCCGCCGTGACCTGGCCGACCGGGGCGAGCCGGTGCTCGCCGAGCTGGAAGACGCCGCCTGACGGCAGGCCCTAGCTCGGCTGCTCGATCTGCTGCGCGATGTACAGCGCCTCACCCAGCTTCTCGATCAGCTCCAGCTGCGTGTCCAGGTAGTCGATGTGGTGCTCCTCGTCCGCGAGGATCTCCTCGAAGATGTTCGCCGACGTGACGTCGCCCTTGCTGCGCATCACCTCGATCCCGCGCCTGAGGCGGTCGATGGCCTCGACCTCGATCTGCCGGTCGGCCTGGAACATCTCGGTGACCGTCTGACCGACCCGGACGTGGAAGAGCCGCTGGTAGTTGGGCAGGCCGTCCAGCATCAGGATGCGCTCGGTGATCTTGTCCGCGTGCTTCATCTCGTCGATGGATTCTTCACGCGTGTACTTGGCGAGCTTGGTCCAGCCTTTGTTGTCCTGGATCCGGTAGTGCAGCCAGTACTGGTTGATCGCCGTCAGCTCGCCGGTCAACTGCTCGTTCAGGAATTCGAGGACCTCGGGGTCGCCCTGCATCGCAGAGGCTCCTTCCAACGCGGGGGAACTGGCAGGTTGCGCCGCATGATTCCACCGGCGGCGAAGATCGTCCAGTAAGTCTTCACTTAGTAAGTAAGGGCATGCTTAGTGGAAAATGCCTGGTTTGCGGTGGCCCCGGTGAGGGGCATCACCCGAGGTCTGTCAGGATGGAGTCATGGGTCAGCCGCTGGAAAACGCATCGGGAGAAGGGCGCGATGCGGCCGGAGAGACGCAGCCCGGACTCCCCCCGGGGCAGCGGGTGCAGCGCGGCTGGCCGGTCACGCACTACGGGCCCGTCCCCAAGTTCCGGCCCGAGCGCTGGGAGTTCCGGGTCTTCGGCGCCACCGCCGACGGCGGCAAGCACTGCTGGACCCACGAGGAGTTCACGGCCCTGCCCCACACCAGCGTCGTGGCCGACCTGCACTGCGTCACGAAGTTCAGCATGCTGGGCGCCGAGTGGGGCGGCATCCCCGCCCGGACGATCCTCGACCTCGCCCCGCCCGCGGACGACGTCACCCATGTGATGGTGTGGGCCGAGTACGGATTCAGTTCCAACCTGCGGCTGACCGACTTCGCGAACGACCGGGTCCTGTTCGCCACCCACAAGGACGGCGAACTCCTCACCGCCGAGCACGGCTTCCCGCTGCGCCTGATCGTGCCCCACCTGTACGCCTGGAAGGGCCCCAAATGGGTGCGCGGCGTGGAGTACATGACCGCCGACCGGCGCGGGTTCTGGGAGGAGCGCGGCTACCACAACATCGGCGACCCCTGGCGTGAGCAGCGCTACTCGTACCAGGAGGAACCGGGGGACGGCCCCGACCTCTGAGGGCGTCAGCCGTCGCGCAGCTTCTTCAGCCGCTCCACGTCCGCGGCGTGCCCCTCCCTGCCGCCCGGCGTCTCGATGATCAGCGGCACGCCCGCGGTCGCCGGGTGCGTCATCAGGGCGCGGAACGGGTCCTCGCCGATGTGGCCGGCGCCGATGTTCTCGTGCCGGTCCTTGTGGGCGCCCACCACGTCCTTGGAGTCGTTGGCGTGGATCAGCTTCAGCCGGCCCTCGCCGACCGTCTCCACAAGCAGGTCCAGCGTCCGGTGCATGCCGCTCGGGCCGGTCAGGTCGTGCCCGGCCGCGAAGATGTGGCAGGTGTCCAGGCACACCCCCAGCATCGGGTGGGCGTCCAGCGCCTCGAAGTACGGGCCGAAGTCCCACGTCCGCGAGCACAGCGAGGCGCCCTGGCCGGCCGTCGACTCCAGCAGCAGGAACGGGTCGTCGTCGTGGGTCAGCTCGTCCAGCAGCGGCAACAGGTGCTCGCGGACCTGCTTCAGCGCCACGGACCGGTCCCGGCCGCCGGTCGCGCTGCCCGTGTGCACCACCACGCCCCGCGCCCCGATCTCCCGCCCCCGCCGCAGCGAGTGCCGCAGGGACTCCACCGACCGCCGCGCGGTCGCCTCGGTGTGCGAGCCGAAGTTGATCAGATAGGGGGCGTGCACGTACGCGGGGATCGACTCGGCCTCGCACGCCGCGCGGAACGCCTCGTCCTGCCGCGGGTTCCCGGCCGGTGTGGCCCAGCCGCGCGGGTTGGCGACGAAGACCTGGACGGTCTCCGCCCCCAGGTCACGGGCGTACGACAGGCCGACGCGGTGGAGGCCGCCGGCCACCGGGACATGGCCGCCCACGGGGTTGCGGGTAGGGCCGGACAGCTGACTGTTCACCCGTTCAGGGTGTCATGCGTCCGGCCGTGCCCCGTCCAGGGGCCCGGCCGTCACCTGATCTCGATCGTGATCGTCGAGCCCCTGGGCGCCGTCTCGCCGCCCTCGACCGACTGGCCCTTGACGGTGTCGCCGAACAGGCCGAGCAGGCCGCGGTCCTCGTCGACCTGGAACCCGGCGCCCTCCAGCGCCTGCCGGGCCTCGTCGACGCTGTCGCCGACCACGTCCGGCACCTCGATCATCTCGGGGCCCTTGGACAGCGTCAGCGTCACCGTGTCGCCCTCGGCCGCCCGGCCGCCGGCGTTCGGGCTCTGCTTCACGACCTGGCCCTTGTCGAACTCCGAGGAGTTGACCCGCTCGGTGGCGATCCTCACCTTCAGGCCGGCGTCCTCCAGCTCGGCCCGGGCATCGGCCTCGTCGTCACCGGTGACGTCGGGGACGTCGACCGGGCTGCCCTTGCTGACGACGAGCGCGACCGCCGTGCCCGCGCGCACCTTCGTGCCGTCCGCCGGCCGGGCCGAGACCACCGAGCCGCGCGGCACGTCCTCGCTGAACGCGCGCGTGACCATGCCCGGCTCCAGCCCGTCCTGCTTCAGCAGGGACCGCGCCTCGGCCAGCTTCCGGCCGGCCAGGGCGGGCACGCGCACCGTCTCGGGGCCGTCCGAGACGGTGATGCTCACCGCGTCGTTGCCGCGGATGCGCGTCCCGGCCTCGGGGTCGCTGCTGATGACCTGGCCGCGCTCGACGGTGTCGCTGTAGGCGTGCTCGACCTTGCCGAGCTCCAGGCCGGCGTCCGCCAGCCGGTCCTCGGCCTGGGCCTGCGTCTTCGCCAGCAGCGGCGGGACCTCGGTGAACTGGCCCGAGTTGATGTACCAGATGCCCGTGCCCAGGCCGAGCACGAGAAGGACGGCCACCACGATCGTCATCGGGCCGCGCCGCGATCCCGTGCGGCGCCTCGGCGGAGGCGGCGGGGAGGCGAAGCGGCTCGTGCGGTGCAGCTCCGCCTCGGGCGCCTCGTCCTCGTTCACCGGCAGCGGGCGCGGTGTGGTCAGCGCGCGGGGGATCACGCTCGTGCGGTCGTCGGCGTTGTCGTGTCCGGCCGCGAGCGCCTGCGGTGGCGTCGAGTCCAGCTGCTCCTCGCTCAGCCGGCCGCGTCCGTCGCGGACCTGGGCGAGCAGGGCCACGGCGTCGTACGGGCGGATCTCCGGCGTGCGGGCGGTGGCCGCGGCCACCATCTCGTCCAGCTCGTAGGCCAGGCCCGGGACGGCGGCCGAGGGGGGCGGGACGTCCTCGTGCAGGTGCTTGTAGAGGATCACGGCGGGGGAGTCCCCGTCGTGCGGCTTGTCGCCGGTCAGCATCTCGTAGAGCATCACGCCGCACGCGTAGACGTCGACGCGGGGGTCCGCCGTGCCGTTCTCTATCTGCTCGGGGGCGAGGTACGACACCGTGCCCAGCACCGTGCCCGTGGTGTTGGTCACCGTGTCCACCGCCCGGACGAGCCCGAAGTCGGCGACCTTGACCCGGCCGTCGTCCCCGATCAGGACGTTCTCGGGCTTCATGTCGCGGTGCACGAACCCGGCGCGGTGCGCGGCGCCCAGGGCGGCCAGCACCGGCTCCAGGATGTCCAGCGCGGCCCGCGGCTGCAGCGCCCCGCGCTCGCGCAGCACGTCCCGCAGCGTGCAGCCGGCGACGTACTCCATGGCCAGGTAGACGTAACCGCCGTCGGTGCCCTGGTCGAAGACCTGCACCACGTTCGGGTGGGCCAGCCGGGCGACCGACTTCGCCTCGCGGATGAACCGCTCGACGAACGAGGCGTCGACGGCGAGGGCGGGGTGCATCACCTTGAGCGCGAGGACCCGGTCGAGGCGGGTGTCCACGGCCCGGTAGACCGTGGCCATCCCGCCGACCGCGATCCGCGCGTCGACGCGGTACCGCCCGTCGAGCACCTGCCCGACCAAGGGGTCCTGAAGGGTCGTGTCCACGCAGGGGAGTCTACGAGCCGTGACCGACAGCCCTCCCCGACCGGCGGATTCGGGGCGGGACTGCAGCCGTCCTGTGACGTCTGCCCTACTGGAAGGCGGGGCGCTCCGGATCCAGCACGGCCATGCCCTCGGCCGGCGACGACGCCTCGGCGAAATGCCGCCGCGGGATCCGCCCGGCTCGGAAGGCCAGCCGCCCCGCCTCCACGGCGTGCCGCATGGCGTCGGCCATCAGCACCGGCTCCTGCGCCCGCGTCACCGCCGAGGCGAGCATCACACCGGCGCACCCCAGCTCCATGGCCAGCGCCGCGTCCGACGCCGTTCCGGCCCCCGCGTCCAGGATCACCGGCACGCGCGCGTGCTCGACGATCAGCCGGAAGTTGTGCGGGTTGCGGATGCCGAGCCCGGAGCCGATCGGCGAGCCGAGCGGCATGACCGCGGCGCAGCCCACGTCCTCCAGCTTCCGGGCCAGCACCGGGTCGTCGTTGGTGTACGGCAGCACCGTGAACCCGTCGTCGACCAGCGTCTCGGCCGCCTCCAGCAGCTCGATCGGGTCCGGCAGCAGGGTGCGCTCGTCGGCGATGACCTCCAGCTTGATCAGGTCGGTGCCGAGGGCCTCGCGCGCGAGACGGGCCGTGAGGACGGCCTCGCCGGCGGTGAAGCAGCCCGCGGTGTTGGGCAGCACCCGGATGCCGAGCCGGTCCAGGACGGACAGCACCGAGCCGTGGACCGAGGGGTTCACGCGGCGCATCGCGACCGTGGTCAGCTCCGTCCCGGACGCCACCAGCGAGCGCTCCAGCACGTCGAGGCTGGGCGCCCCGCCGGTGCCCATGATCAGGCGGGAGGTGAAGGTCGTACCCCCGAGGACGAACGGATCGTCGGCCATGGTCAGCCTCCTTGGACGGCGGTGAGGACCTCCACGCGGTCTCCCTCGGTGAGGGGCGTGGACGGCCACTGGGCGCGCGGGACGACGGTTTCGTTGAGGGCGGCGGCCACTCCCGAGGGCGATGCGGTGAGCGACTGCACGACGGTGTCGAGAGCCGTGCCGGGCCGGACGTCCCGGGGCTCCCCGTTGACGGAGATGTTCATGCGGGCTGCTCCGTGAGTGCGGTGACGGTGCTGAAGCGCTTGGGGGTGAACGGACGGGCCTCCTCCGGGAGTTCACCCGTGACCAGGGCGTGCGCCAGGGCGTCGCCGGTGACCGGCGTGAGCAGGACGCCGTTGCGGTGGTGCCCGGTGGCCAGCAGCAGGCCCTCCAGGCCGGTCGGGCCGAGCAGGGGCGCGTTGTCGGGGGAGCCGGGGCGCAGTCCGGCCCGGGTCTCGGTGAGCGGCAGCTCGGTGATGCCCGGGACCAGCTCGTGGGCGTCGCGCAGCAGCTCGTACACGCCGCCCGCGGTCACGGTGGTGTCCCAGCCGAGCTCCTCGCTGGTCGCCCCGACGACCAGCTCGCCGCTCTCGCGCGGCACCAGGTAGACATGGCTGCCGCGCACGACCGCGCGCACCGTCCGGCTCAGGAACGGCCCGTGCCGCCCCGGCATGGTCAGCCGCAGGACCTGCCCCTTCACAGGCCGCACCGGCGGCAGCACGTCCCGCGGCACCCCGGCGAGGCGTCCGCTCAGGCTGCCCGCGGCCAGCACGACCTGCCCGGCGGCCAGCGCGGTGCCGTCGGCCGTGACGGCTCCGGTGGCCCGGTCCCCGGAGACGGTGAGCCGCTCGGCCCACACCCGGTGGAAGACCACACCGGCCCGCTCGCACGCGGCGACCAGCGCCCCGGCCAGCCGCCGGGGGTCGATCTGGTGATCGCCGTCCACTCGCAGGCCCCCGCGCACGCCCGGCGCGAGCATCGGCTCCAGGCGCCGGCACTCGCGCCCCGACAGCCACTGGGAGTCCAGCCCCGACTGCCGCTGCAGGGCGTGCAGCTCGCGCAGGTGGGCCCGGTCGTCGGCGTCCAGGGCCACGGCGAGCGTGCCGCACCGGCGGTAGCCGACGTCGTGGCCGGTCAGCTCGGTGAGTTCGGCCGCGAAGTCCGGGTAGCGCCGGGCGGAGGCGAGGTTCAGACCGAGCAGGGTCTGCTCGCCGTAGTGCAGTTCCGTGACGGCGGCCAGCATCCCGGCCGCCACCTGCGCGGCCCCGCCGCCCGGCTCGGGGTCGGCCACCGCCGTGGCGAGCCCGCGCTGCGCGGCCCGCCAGGCCGTGACCAGCCCGATGATCCCGCCCCCGATGACGAGGACGTCTGAGGTCGGCGTACGCGACATGGGCGTCCAGCCCCTCCCTTCGCCGGCATGACCCGGATCAGGTTCGTACGGTCGGAGGCCGCCAGCCTCCCTCTCAGCCCGGTGCGTCCGGGCTCCCGCGAGTCTCTGCGCGCACCACCCTAGCCGGACGCCGTGGGCCGCAGTAAGGGAGCCTCCGAACCGAACCGGCCACTGAGGCGTCGTACGCGGGCCGTTTGCGGGTATCCGGACGGGAAGACCCGGGTGGCCGGGCGGGCGCTGTGGAGCAGGTCACGGCGCACGGGCACTGACTGACGCAACGTCAGCTGACTATGGTGATCAGGTGAGCGAGCAGACGCAGGAACCAGGGGCGTCCGCGCCGCGGCGCGTGGTCGTGGCGGGCGCGGGCATGGCCGGTGTGCAGACCGCGGTCGCGCTGCGGGAGCGGGGCTTCGCCGGCACGGTGCTGCTGATCGGCGCCGAACCCCACCAGCCCTACGACCGGCCGCCGTTGTCCAAGGCCGTCCTGCTGGGCAAGTCCGAGGGCTCCGCCTTCGACGTCGACTTCGAGGCCCTCGGCATCGAACTGCGGCTCGGCTGCGAGGTGCTGGGCGTGCGTCCCGGCGATCACGAACTGGACACCGAGGACGGGCCGGTGCCCTACGACGTCCTGGTGGTCGCCACCGGTGCCGAACCGGTCCGGCTGCCCGGCGCGGAGGGCGTGCCCGGCGTGCATCTGCTGCGCACGCTGGACGACGCCGAGCGGCTGCGGCCGGTCCTGTCCCGCCAGCACGACATCGTGGTCGTCGGCGCGGGCTGGATCGGCGCGGAGTTCGCCACCGCCGCGCGCGAGGCGGGCTGCGCGGTGACCGTCGTGGAGGCCGCCGGACGGCCGCTCGCCGGGGCGCTGCCCGCCGAGGTCGCCGCACCCATGGCCGGCTGGTACGCCGACGCCGGGGCGGTGCTGCGCACGCACGCGCGCGTGGAGCGCGTCGAACCCGGCGCGGTCGTCCTCGACGACGGCTCGCGGCTGCCCGCGGGCGCGGTCGTGGTCGGCATCGGCGCCCGCCCGGCGACGGCCTGGCTCGCCGGCTCCGGGATCGAGCTGGGCGGCCACGGCGAGATCACGGCCGACGCGCACCTGCGCACGTCGGTGCCGGACGTGTACGCGGTCGGCGACTGCGCCTCCTTCCCCTCGGGGCGGTACGGCGAGCGCCTGCTGGTGCACCACTGGGACAACGCCCTGCAGGGGCCGCGCACGGTCGCCGCGAACATCGTCGGCCGGGCCACGGGCGAGCCGCCGGCCGTCTACGACCCGGTCCCGTACTTCTGGTCCGAGCAGTTCGGCCGGTTCGTGCAGTTCGCCGGGCACCACGCGGACGCCGACCGGACCCTGTGGCGCGGTGACCCGTCCGGTCCGGCCTGGACGGTGTGCTGGCTGCGCGACGAGCGGCTGGTCGCCCTGCTGGCGGTGGGCCGCCCCCGCGACCTGGCCCAGGGCCGCCGTCTGATCGAGTCGGGCACGCCGATGAACCCGGTGCTGCTGGCGGACCCGGCCCGGCCGATGAAGGCGGCCGCGGCGTAGGGCCCGCGGCCCGGTGCGGCCGTGGCGCAGGGTTGTGTCCCGGTGGGGCCGTGGCGCAGGTCTGTGGCCCGCTGTCCGGGCGGGTGGCGGGCCCGGCGCGTCCGCCCGGGTGGACCGGGTCGGCTTCCGGCTGTCAGTGGCGGATGGCAGGCTTGTTTCCGTGACCGAGATTGACGCAAAGATCGATGCTCTCGTCCCAGCCTGGCTCACCCTCCCCGACATCGCCGAACAGCTCGGCGTCGAGGTGACGCGGGTGCGGCAGCTGGTCAGGGAGGGCCAGCTCATCGCCGTACGCCGCGGTGAGAACCGCGCGCTGCACGTCCCCGCCGACTTCATCGACGGGGACAAGGTCGTCAAGGGCCTGTCCGGGACCCTGACGCTCCTGCGGGACGACGGCTTCACGGTCGAAGAGATGCTGGAGTGGCTCTTCACCCCCGACCCGTCCCTGCCCGGCACCCCGGCGCAGGCACTCCGTGAGAATCGCGGCACGGAGGTGAAGCGCCGCGCCCAGGCGCTCGCGGTCTGACCGACCTCGACCGGACAACCGTCCGGCACCGCGCGAGCGGGGCCGGACCTGAACAACCGCCCGTAGGGGGCCGTGGCCCGCGAGGTCACGGCCCGGAGGCAGGCCGTGCCCGTTCGGGGCCACAGGCGCGCCCCGGCCGGCCGAGGGGCGGGCGTAGGGTGCCCGAGGCGTCATGGCGGGCCGGGGCCTTCCCCGCGACCGCACACGCACCCGTACGGCACCGACGTACCGCGGGCGCACCCCGCGGCACCGACCTTCAGGGGGACACCCATGCCCGGCACCGCCACCACCGCCCGCGCCCGGCTCGCCGACGCCCGGGTCTACCTGTGCACCGACGCCCGCGAGCGGCAGGGTGATCTCGCGGAGTTCCTGGACGCCGTGCTGGCAGGCGGCGTCGACATCGTGCAGCTGCGCGACAAGGGCATGGAGGCCGCCGAGGAGCTGGAGCACCTGGCCGTCTTCGCCGACGCCTGCGCCCGGCACGGCAAGCTGTTCGCGGTCAACGACCGCGCGGACGTCGCCCACGCCGCCGGCTCGGACGTGCTCCACCTCGGCCAGGGCGACCTCCCGGTCCCCGCGGCCCGCGCGATCCTCGGCGACGACGTCCTGATCGGCCGCTCCACCCACGCCGAGTCGGAGGCCGCCGCGGCCGCCGCGCAGGACGGCGTGGACTACTTCTGCACCGGCCCGTGCTGGCCCACCCCCACCAAGCCCGGCCGCCACGCCCCCGGCCTGGACCTGGTCCGGTACACCGCCGCCCTCGGCACCGACCGCCCCTGGTTCGCCATCGGCGGCATCGACCTGACCACGCTCGACCAGGTCCTGGAAGCGGGCGCCCGGCGCGTCGTCGTCGTACGGGCGATCACCGAGGCCGACGACCCGGGCGCGGCGGCGGCCGAGTTCGCCAAGCGGCTGCGGGAGCGGTAGCCCGGGCGGGCCCGTCACGGGACGGAATGTCCAAGGGGTGGACAGCAAGTGGACAAACAGTGCAAATCGCAGCGCCCGGTTGGGGGACCGACCGCCCCTGGCTAACCTGCCCGTATGGCCCTCGGCACCGCATCCATCAGATCGGACCACGCGCGCACCGTCCGCGACATGCTCGCGACCGGCAAGACGACGTACTCGTTCGAGTTCTACGCCCCGAAGACCCCGAAGGGCGAGCGGATGCTGTGGAACGCGCTGCGGCGGGTCGAGGCCGTGGCGCCCGACTTCGTCTCCGTCACCTACGGCGCCGGCGGTTCCACCCGCGCGGGCACGGTCAAGGCGACCGAGGCGATCGCCTCCGACACCACCCTCACCCCGATCGCCCACCTCACCGCGGTCGACCACTCGGTGGCCGACCTGCGCAACATCATCGGCCAGTACGCGGACGCCGGGATCCGCAACATGCTCGCCCTGCGCGGCGACCCGCCCGGCGACCCGATGGGCGAGTGGGTGCCGCACCCCCGGGGCCTGGCCTACGCCGCCGAACTCGTCGAACTGATCAAGGCGTCCGGCGACTTCTGCGTGGGCGTCGCCGCCTTCCCGGCGATGCACCCGCGCTCCACCGACTGGGACACCGACGTCCGCCACTTCGTCGACAAGTGCCGCGCGGGCGCCGACTACGCCATCACGCAGATGTTCTTCCACCCGGAGGACTACCTGCGGCTGCGCGACCGCGTCTCGGCGGCCGGCTGCGACACCCCGATCATCCCCGAGGTCATGCCGATCGCCAGCGTGCGGTCGCTGGAGCGGATCGGCTCGCTCACCAACGCCGCGTTCCCGGCCGCTCTGAAAGAGCGGATCCTCGCGGCGAAAGACGATCCGGCCGCTGTACGCTCCATTGGGATCGAATTCGCCACGGAGTTCTGTGCGCGGCTGCTCGCCGAGGGTGTGCCCGGCCTGCACTTCATCACGCTCAACAACTCCACCGCGACACTGGAAATCTACGAGAACCTGGGCCTGCACCACTCATCGCAGGCCTAGACCGTTCGCACCGGTATACGACACACTGCGTAGCGGCCACTGGGAGAGGGGCGTACATGGGCTGGGCGGTCCTCTACATCGCGTTCGGCATCGTCGCGCTGTGGCTGCTGGGCGAGGTGCTGCTGCAGTACAAGGCGCGGCTGCGCTGGCGGCTGCTGGCCTTCGTCGGCTTCCTCGGCGTCGTGGTCGGTGTGCTCATCCCGTCCGTCGTCGTGATCGGACTGGGCGCGGCCGCCTTCGCGGTCGGGCAGACCTACGTCACCCTCTCCTTCCGCAGCGGCTTCGCGGCCGGCTGGGCGGTCAACGCCCCGATGCTCGGCGGCAGCAAGCGCCGGGGCCGCAGCGAGCGCGGCCGCCAGGAGCCGACCCTGGAGGTCTCCGGCCTGGAGGAGGCCGACGGCGGCTACGGCGACGAGGCCGGCGGCCACCGCCGCGCCACCGCCTACGGCCCGGACGACGACTACGACCGCGACGACGTCTTCACGCCGGCGCGCCCCGGCCGGGACACCGCCGCCGAGGCCACCTCCGTCTACGAGCCGCAGCCCATGCCCGAGGACACCGGCTCCTACGGCGTCTACGGCGACAACGGCTACCCCCGGCCGGATGCCCCGCAGCACGACCAGTACGCCGCCCAGAACGGCGACCAGTCCTACGCCTACGACTACTCCGGCTACGCCCAGCAGCAGGGTTATGACGCGGGCGGCCAGCAGCAGTACGCCGCCTACTCCGACCCGTACATCGGCTCCTCGAACTACGGCGGAACCCCGTACGACAGCGGCTACGGCGACCAGCAGTACTACGCCCAGCAGCAGGCGTACGGGCAGGACCAGTACGCCGGGACCTACGGCGGCGAGACCCCGCCCGGCGGCGTGTGGGTGCCGCAGCAGCGCAACACCGACGAGTACGGGCAGGAGCTGCCGCCCGAGCAGGCCTACCCCTACCAGGGCGGCGGGCAGCAGCCGCACGGCAACGGATTCGACGAGCAGTACCGTTTCTGAAGCCGTCTTGAGCCCCCTTGAGCCCTCTCAAGTCCTCTTGTGCGCCCGGGCCGGGGGCCGGGCCGGTCACTGGGAGCCCCGGAACTCCGGCCCCTCCACGATCAGTCCCGCGACCAGCGCGCCCGACATGCCCGCGTGCGGCAGCCCGCCGCCC
Source organism: Streptomyces sp. NPDC094143 (assembly GCF_040303825.1). Taxonomy (NCBI): domain Bacteria; kingdom Bacillati; phylum Actinomycetota; class Actinomycetes; order Kitasatosporales; family Streptomycetaceae; genus Streptomyces; species Streptomyces sp. NPDC094143. The sequence continues at coordinate 205,622 of NZ_JBEOTZ010000009.1, read as the reverse complement.
GGATGCGCCCAGCCGCCCACGGCGAACAGGCCGGGCACCCGCGTGCCGTTGGACGGGTGCAGCAACCGCCCCCCGGCCGCCGCCAGCGCGGGGACGGGCACCGCGCCGCCCTCCGCGCCCGTCGCCTCCGCGATGTCGGCCGGGGTGAGCACCTCCTGCCACAGCAGACGGTCGCGCAGCCCGGGCACGGCCCGCTCGGCGGCGGCGATCACGCGCTCGGCCAGCGCGTCGTAGGGTCCGTCCTGCCGCGCGGGCACCACCGTCGTCAGCGAGACCGCCTCGTGGCCCTGCGGGGCCGATCGCGGGTCGCCCGGCCGCAGCACCGTCACGGTCGGCTGCGCGTCCGGCGCCGCCGAGCCGAACAGGGCCGCCAACTCCGCCTCCCGGTCCGGGGCGTGCACCACCGTGCGGTGGGCCGTGCCCTCGGGGCGGGCGCCGCGCAGGGCGAGCAGGACGGTCAGCCGGCTGGCCGCCGCCGGCTGCGGCGGCACCTCGCCGTCGGCCCGCACCCCACGGCCCGCCGTCAGCCCGTCCAGCACGCCGGGCGCGACCCCGGCCACCACGAAGTCGGCCTCGGCGACCGTCCCGTCGGTCAGTTCGATCCCGCAGGCCCGGCCGTCCTTCTCCCGCACGGCGGTGACGCCGGCGCCGAAGTGGAACTCGACCCGCCGGGCCAGGCACCGCTCGTACACCGCACGGGCCAGCTCGCGCAGCCCGCCGCGCACGTACCACGTGCCGAAGGCGTGCTCCATGTACGGCAGGACGGCCGCGCTCGCCGGGGTGGTCCGCGGGTCCAGGCCCTGCGCGAGGGCGTACCCCTCCAGCAGGGCCGTGAGCCGGGGGTCGCGCAGCTCCCAGGCCCCGACCTCGGCGAGCGTGCCCGCCCGGCGGGTGCGCAGCAGGCGCCGGTGGGGGACCGCCGGGTAGGGCTCGCGCTCGGCCAGCACCTGCCAGTTGGGCCACAGGGGCTCCTCCAGGAGCGGCCGGCGGGTCCGGTCCCAGGCCTCACGGGCCCGGACCAGGAAGTCGCCCCACCGCTCCCCGGCGCCCGCGCCGAGGGCGTCGTCCAGGGCGGTGACGACACCCGCACGCGAGGCGTTCGGCAGCGACACCGCCGTGCCGTCCGCGAACACGTGCCGGGACGAGGGGTCGACCTGGACCAGCTCGACGCACGCCTCCAGCGGCTCCTTGCCGGTCTTGACGAACAGGTCGCGGTAGACGGCGGGCAGCGGGAGCAGGCCGGGGCCGGTGTCGAAGGAGAACCCGTCCCGCTCGAAGCGGCGCAACGCTCCGCCGTAGGTGTCCGTCCGCTCGTACACCGCCACCCGGTGGCCCGCGACAGCCAGCCGGGCGGCGGCCGTCAGTGCGCCCATCCCGGCGCCGATCACCGCAATCCGTGCCATGCCAGGGACTTTATCCGCCCCCACCGACAGTCCCGCCGGGCCACCCGGCGAGTACGGGCGCGGACGCGCTCGTGACCGGACGCCGGCACGGCGGTGTGGGGCTGAGTGCGCAGGACTGAGTACCCGTACCTAGTGGGGGACTTGAGTACGCGCGCGGATGGGGGACGACCTGCGCGAACGAGAGAGTGGAGACACGGAGAGGGGCTCGGCTCCGGCACCGGCGACACGGGGCGCCGGAACGGGGCCGGCCCGCGATCCGCTCCTTCCGCCGACCGTGTCGGCGGGAGCGAGGCACGGGGGAGAACCGGGGGACGACCGCAACGGGGGTCCTGCGGGGGGAGGTACGGGGGAGCACGGAAGGCGCCGGTTCGAGGTGGCCCGCGGGGGACGCGGCCACAGCGGACCGGCGCTTTCCCGTGGGCGCCGGCCGCGCTGTCAGCGGCAGCCGCTCACCCGCCCCTGGAGCAGCCGCGACAGGGCCGCGTGGACGTCGTCCAGGGAGCGCTCCGGCTGGAAGGACTTCCAGTCGAGCGCGGCGACCAGGACCATGCCGACCAGCGCCGCCGCCGTGAGCGGCACGTCGATCTCCTCGCTGAGCTCGCCGTTGCCGACCCCCTCGCGCAGGACGTCCTCCACGACCGCGACGGCCTCCTGCCGCACCACCATCAGCGTCGACTGCCAGGCCCGGTTGGTACGCCACAGCTCGGCCACGTAGAGCTGGGTGAAGGCCGGGTAGCGGTCGATGAAGACCAGGCCCGCGCGGATCATCGCGTCCAGCGCGTCCACCTTGCCGCCGCCGTCCCGGGCGGTGCGCTCGGCCGCTTCCCTGAGGGAGGCGGTGAGGAGCCCCACCCCGTGCCGCAGCAACTCCTCGAAGAGGACGGACTTGCTCGCGAAGTTGTAGTACACCGTGCCCTTCGCCACCCCGGCACGCTCGGCGATCTCGTCCACGGTCGTGGCGGAGAACCCCTGCTCGGCGATGAGCGTGACGGCCGCCTCGTAGAGCTTCTGCCGGGTGGCCTCGCGGCGCGTGCTGCCGCCCGACGCGGCACTGCTGCTTTCCATGGCCCTGATTGTCACAGGAACCTTTCCCGGAGAAGTGACGGAGGCGCTCACAGCGTCAGCTCCGGGTGCAGCCGGTCCAGCGTCCACACCTGGCGCCTGCGGGCCGCCACGGCGGTCAGCGCGAGGGCACCGGCGGTGAACGCCGTCAGCACCACGCACGCGTGCCACACCGGTTCGAGACCACCCCCGGTGATGAGCCGCCGCAGCGCCTCGACGACATAGCTCATCGGCAGGAAGGGGTGCAGCGCGTTGAAGAAGCCCGGGCTGGTCTGCACGGGGTACGTGCCGCCCGCCGAGGTCAGCTGGAGCATCAGCAGCGCGAGGACGAGGATCCGGCCCGCCGCCCCGAAGCGCGCGTTCAGCCACTGCACGATCGCCGCGAAGCACGCCGTCACCAGGAACAGGAAGCCCACCGTCCCGGCCGCCCGCACCATCTCCAGGCCGACCGCCCAGTGCAGCACCGACATCAGGGCCACCGTCTGCAGCACCCCGATCGCCACCACCGGCAGCCAGCCCGCCAGCGCGATCCGCCACGCCGGGGCGCCCGCGGCGAGCGCGCGCCGGTTCATCGGCGTGATCAGCATGTACGCCACCATCGCGCCCACCCACAGGGACAGCGGGATGAAGTACGGGGCGAATCCGGTGCCGTAGTTGGGCGCCTTGTGCAGGTCCTGGGAGGCGAGCCGCACGGGGTCGGCCATGACCTCGGTGCGCCGGTCGCGGTCCTGCTTGTCGTAGTCGGGGATCTTCTCCGCCCCGTCGTGCAGCCCCCCGGCGAGCTTGCCGGAGCCGTCGACGAGCTTGAAGATGCCGCCGTTGAGGTCGTCCGCGCCCGTCTTCAGCTTTCCGACGCCCTTGTCCAGATCGACGGCGCCGGTCTTGGCCTTGCCGAGCCCCGAGTGCAGCTTCTTCGCCCCCGCGGCGACCCGGGCGGCCCCGTCGTTCAGCTTGTTGATCTTCTTGACGGCGTCGTCGAGGTCCTCGGACAGGTGCGGCGCGCGGTCGGCCAGCGCCTGGGACTGCTGCTGCAGGGTGGCGAGGTTCTTGTCCAGCCGGTCCAGGTCACCGTCCTGGTCCGCGATGAGGGTGTTGAGGTCGTCGGCGATGAGGGTGACGTCGGCGGCCGCTTCCTTGGCCTTCTTCAGGTCGGCACAGGCGGCGTCGGGCAGGGTCGGGTCCTCGCAGCGCCGGGTGTAGACGTCGGTCAGCGTGCCGGACGCCGCGCGGGCGCCCTTGGCGGCGGTCGGGGCCGTCTTCACCAGGGTGTCCAGGTGCTTGCGGATCACCCCGGAGGAGTCGGCGACGAGCTGGGCCGTGTCGCCGATGGTCTTCTCGTTGCCCTTCAGGAAGGGGCGGACCTTGCCGGCGGTGCCGTTGACCTTGTCGGCGAGCGTCTGCGTGCCGTCCGCGACGCCCTGCGAGCCGTCCTGGAGGGCGCCGGCGCCCCTGGTGAGCTTCGTCAGCGCCTTCGAGAGCCTGCCACTGCCGTCCTTGGCGTCCTTCAGGCCGTCGGCGAGGTCCTTGGAGCCCTTCTCGGCCTTGCCGATGCCGCCCTTGAGCTTGTCGGCGCCCTTGGCCGCCTGCACGGTCTCGCCGTGGATGTCGGAGAACGACACGAAGATCCTGTCCAGGAAGGAGCGCGAGGTCTTCGTCGACGCGGCCTGCCGCACCTCGCCGAACACGGTCCGGGAGATCTGCCCGACGATGTAGTTGTTGGCGTCGTTGGTGTGCACCTGCAGGGCGCCGGTCTCCGGGGTGTTCCCGGAGCTGGAGGCGATCCGCTCGCTGAAGTCGGCGGGCATGGTGAGCGACAGGTAGTACGTGCCGTCCTCGACGCCCCTGCGGGCCTCGGCGGCGCTGACCTCGCGCCAGTCGAAGGTCCTGCTGTCGCGCAGGCCCTTCGTGATGTCGTCGCCCGCCGCGATGCGCTTTCCGCCGGCGGTGGCCCCCCGGTCCTCGTTCACCAGCGCCACGGGAATGCGGTCGAGCCTGCCGTACGGGTCCCAGAACGACCACAGGTACAGCGCGCCGTACAGCAGCGGCAGCACCAGCAGCGCCACGAGTGCGGCGCGCGGCAGCTTCCCCCGGCCGAAGCGGCGGAGCTCAAGCGCGGCCAGTCTCGGCGAGCGCATCGGCCTTCCCCTCTCCCTGGTCTCCCTGGTCTCCCTGGTCTCCCTGGTCTCCCTGATCTGCGTCCGCGCGGGCGACGGCCTGCGCGTCCCCGAGGTCCCGGCCGCTCCCGTCGGCGTGCTCGCCCACGGTGTCCGGGGCGTGCTTGGCGTCCCGGTCGTCTCCGGCGTCCTTGACGTCTTCGGTGTCCGGGGCGTCTGCGGGGTCCCGGTCGTCTCCGGTGTCCGGGGCGTCTGCGGTGTCCGGGGCGTCCTCGGCGGGCCGGTCGGCGTGGCTCTCCCGGGTGGACACCGGCAGGGTGTCCGCCGGGGCCTCGCTGCACACCGCCACGACCGTCGTCCCGGCGGCCGCGAGGGACCTGAGCAGGGCCCAGACCTCGTCCCGCTCCTTGCCCGAGAGCTTGAGGTCGGTGTCGTCGACGCCGAGCAGCCGCGGGCGGCCGACCAGCGCCAGCGCGACCGACAGCCGCAGCGCCTCCAGGCGCTCCAGGTCCCGGACGGCGGTGCGCGGCCCCTTGGGCAGGGTCTCCAGGTCGAGACCGGCGGCGGCCAGCGCCTCGTCGACGCGCCGGCCGGCCTCGGCCGCCCGCTCGCCCCGGGGCCGCAGCAGGGCGCGCAGGGAATCGCCGAAGCGCCGCTGGAGCAGGGCCCGCTCCCGCAGGTGCTCGCCGACGGTGAGCGCCGGATCCAGGTCGGTGACCCCCGGCACGTGCGCCAGGGCACTGACCCGGCGCACCGCCGCCATCTGCCGGGGCAGCCGCGCGTCGCCCACCGCCGCCGTGCCCTCCGTGACCTTCATCCGTCCCGTCAGCGCGAGCAGCAGGCACGTCCGGCCGGATCCGGACGGACCCTCCACCGCGACGAGCGTCCCCGGCTCGGCGTCCACGGAGATCCCGCGGACCGCCCACCCTCTGGGCCCCTTGATCCCCAGGCCCTCCGCGGCGATCCGCACCCCTCCCGTCGGTTCCCCCACGAGACTCCCCAAAAATCTGAACTGACTGGTCAGTGCAAAAACTACTCCGAACCTACGAGCGAGGCAAAACAGCAGGTCAGAACGGATTGTCAGTGCCATACCTCACGATGGGTCACATACGGCACTCCGTAACGGACGCGCCGTCACACAGACGACAGGAGGTTCGTCATGGCCAGCTACCACGCAGCAGCCGCCCGCCGGCGCCGCGCCACCGGCCCTGCCCCCTCACTGACCGGCCCCGCGAGCGACGTGCACCCCGTGCTGCGCCGGGCCTCGGCCCCGCCCGCCGCCCTCGACCTGCTCGCCCAGGCCCGCGCGGGTCTCGACGAGGCCACCGTCCTGGAGACCCCGAACGAGCGTTACGCGACGGCACACCTGGCCGCCCTGCGTACCGCCGCCGCCGTGCTCGCAGCCCGGGGCAGGCCGGAGACCTCGCCCCGGGCCAGGGCCAAGATCCGAAGCGCATGGGAAGTGCTCCCCGAGATCGCGCCCGAACTGTCCGAGTGGAGCGCGCTGTTCGCATCCGGCGCCCGGCGCCGCGCCCGCGCCGAGGCCGGCATCCAGGGCGCGGCCAGCGGCCGGGACGCCGACGACCTCATACGCGACGTGTCGATGTTCCTGCGTCTCGTCGAGCGCATGCTGGTCCTCCAGCCGGTCCTCCCACAGCCCCGGCCGGACCAGGACCGGCCCGACGACCGGGGACCGGGGGCGGACATGCCGGACGCGGGCTGACCGGCCGGAGGAGCCGGCCCCCGCACCGGGTCATGCCGGGCGCCGGGCCGGAGGCAATAGGGTGGGGGAGCCTGAAGTCTTCCCTCCCCGCAGCCGGGGCCGGGGAAGGCAGCCCGTTCGCTCCGCCGCGCAAGAGGCGGTGCCGCGCCGAGGAGTCAACTGCCGTGTCGGACCCGATGCGCCCCCGCGCCTCACTCCGTACCGCCGTGGTCTGGGAGGTCCTCCAGGACGCCCTGGAGCGCCGGGTCAAGGCCACGGGCCGGGAGTCGCTGGACGTCCTCGACACGGGGGGCGGCAGCGGCAACTTCGCCGTGCCCGTCGCCCGGCTCGGCCACCGGGTCACCGTCGTCGACCCCAGCCCCAACGCGCTGTTCGCGCTGGAGCGCCGCGCCGCCGAGGCCGGCGTCGCCGACCGCGTCAGGGGCGTGCAGGGCGACGCCCACGGCCTGTTCGACGTGGTCGAGCGCGACGGCTACGACGCGGTGCTGTGCCACGGCGTCCTGGAGTACGTGGACGACCCGGCCGAGGGCGTCCGCAACGCGGTGGCGGCGCTGCGCCCGGAGGGCGTCCTCAGCCTGCTGGCTGCCGGGCTCGGCGGTGCCGTGCTCGCGCGGGCCCTCGCCGGGCACTTCAAGGAGGCCAGGCAGGCGCTCGACGACCCGAACGGACGATGGGGCTCGGGTGACCCGGTCCCGCGCCGCTTCACCACCGAGCAGCTCACCGGCCTGGTCGAGGGCGCGGGCCTGCGGGTCGCCGCCGTGCACGGCGTGCGGGTCTTCGCCGACCTCGTGCCGGGCGTCCTCGTGGACACCGAGCCCGGGGCCCTGGAGGCGCTGCTGAAGCTGGAGGAGGCGGCGGCGGAGCTTGCGGCCTTCCATTCGGTGGCCACACAGCTCCACGTGCTCGGTGAGACCGGTGAGACCTCCGAAACCGGTGGGGGCAATGAGGCGCCTGGGTCCGGCGGGGTGTGAGCCACCTCTGAGGCACCGCCGCTGATCAGCGGCTCGGCTGGGGATGGAGTACGCCACAGGCCCCCCGAATGGGGGCTTGGCGCCGTATGATCGAAGGAGACCGTTCCGGCATGACGGGTCGGCCGCCGGGGAATGACAAGCCTCAGCGAGTCGGGACGCCCATGGCGGATACCGGTTGCCAATTGGCGCAGAGGGGCGGGTTTCACGGGGGCGATTCCCTGCCTATCCTGAAGGGACCCCCCGGGTCGCCCCGGCGACTGCACGATGAGGAGGACTCCGTGCCGCTCTCGGAGCACGAGCAGCGCATGCTCGAGCAGATGGAGCGAGCGCTGTACGCCGAAGATCCCAAGTTCGCGTCGGCGCTTGAGGGAAGCGGGCTGCGTACGTACACCCGGCGGCGGGTCTACCAGGCGGTCGCGGGCTTCCTCGTTGGTATTGCGCTCCTCATGGCCGGTATGGTCGCCAAGCAGGTCTGGCTCAGCGTCGTGGGCTTCCTCGTCATGCTGGGGTGTGCGGTGCTCGCCGTGACCGGCTGGCGCAAGGCCCCCAAGCCGGGGGAACAGGCCGCCGGTGCCGCTGCGGGCCCGCAGGGACGCCGCCAGGGCCGGCCACGGCGCTCCATGATGGACCGCATCGAGCAGCGCTGGCAGAAGCGCCGCGACGAGCAGGGCGGCCATTAGCCCCGCGGAGCCGCGTCAGGTCCCCATGAACACCTCGTCAGGGGGTGACCACCGAGTCGTGGTCACCCCCTGACGCATGCCCGGGGTGGGGAGATCCGTACCCGGCGGGGTGCGCCCGGTGCGAGCGCGGCCCGGCAGCGTCCGAGCGCCGTCCCAGCAGGCGGTGCGACACCCGGAGCCCGCAGGACGAAGCCGGCCGGACGCCATCTCGTCCAACCGGCTTCAGCCGTACGGTCCCCCTCTCGCCACGCCCTCGGCCCCTGGCCGGCCGCGGCCCGCACACCGGGAGGGAACCACGCCGAGCGCCGACCCGGCCCCACAGGCGCGGAGGCAGGCGTCGAGGACGGCCGGCGTGGGCGGGGCGGTGCCGGGAGCCGGGGCCATGCGCGCCCGGCGGCCTGTCAGGCCCCCTAGGACCCGCCCCGGCCGCAACTGCCGCCCGGCTCCGTCTTGCCCGGGCCCCGGCCGCAGCTGCCGCCCGGCTCCACCTGCCGGGCCTCAACCGCAGCTGCTGCGCGGCTCCACCTTGCCCGAGCCCTGGCTGGCAGCTGCCGCCCGGCTCCCCCCGCCCGGGCCCCAGCCGTAGTAGCCCACCGGCTCCGCCCGGGTCTCAGCCCTGCCTGCCCCAGTTGGGGTGTAGGTCCACGGCCCGTTGCCGGACACCGGACCACCAGTCCGAGGCCGCCCACAGCACCCGCGTCGTGGAGCGCGGGGCGAGAACCGCGCGGAACCTCGCCGCACGGCCCGCTCCGGCGCTCAGACCCGCCGCCACACGGCGGACGTCGTCCGGCAGCCCGGCCGTGAGACGGGGGTGCGGTGCGTACAGGACCTGCTCCACCGCGTCCGCCACCCGGTGCACCGACGTCGCCGCCTCACCGTCGAGGCTGCCCAGCCGGACGATGCGGGCGGCCGCCTTGCGCGGGGTCAGCGACTCGTCCGGCGGGATGCCGAAGTCCCACGCGGTGTCCGTCAGCTCCTGCCAGACGGCCAGGGTGTGCGGCGCCACGTCCGCCTCTCCCCGGCCGTGCGCCCCCAGGCGTACCGAGCGGGTGCGCAGGCGCCACAGCATCGGGGCCAGGGGGAGTGCCACCACGGCGAGACCCCCCAGGACCCAGACCAGGAACGCGTACCACGGGGGGCCGTCACCGCCGGTGGGCAGCGCTGCCTGGGGCGACTCACTGCCGCAGCCGCCGTCCAGCTTCTTCTGCTCCGGCGTGCAGCTCTCGCTCGCCGAGGGCGTCGCGGACGGCGCGGCGGACGTCGACTGGCTCGGACGCACCTCGTCCGGCACCGAGCTGCCCGGCGTGTCCGGCACGGTGTACGGCGGAATCGAGCCGCGGTTGGGAGTCGGCTCGAAGCGGGTCCAGCCCACGCCCTCGAAGTACAGCTCGGGCCAGGCGTGTGCGTCGCGCAGCCCCACCGACACCGAGCCGTCCGCCTGCGGGGACCCGGGCGCGAAGCCCACCGCGACCCGGGCCGGTATGTCCAGGGAGCGGGCCATCGCCGCCATGGCGAAGGAGAAGTGCACGCAGAAGCCCTGCTTGTCCCGCAGGAACCGGGCGATCGCCTCCGAGCCGCTGCCGACCTGCACCTGCGTGTCGTACTCGAAGCCGCCGGTCACCGCGAACCAGTCCTGCAGCTTGACGGCCTGGTCGTACGGGTTGGCGGCACCCGCGGTGACCTGGCGGGCGGTGCGGGCGACGACGGACGGGAGCGAGTCGGGCAGCTCGGTGAAGTCCCGCCGGATGGCCTCGGGCGCCGGCTCGGCGGAGGCCAGCTGCTCCGCCGTCGGCTGCACGTCCAGGCTCCTCACCTGGTAGGTCAGGCCCCGCGTGTTCTGGCCGTGGTCGCCGACCAGGGTCATGCCCAGCGGCTCGTACCGCCAGTTGCCGCTGATGCGCACCCCGCTCGGCGGGTACGGCATCGGCAGCCAGTCCTGGGCGTACCAGTCAGCCGCCGATATCGACGTGTCGACCTCCGCGCGCTTGACGTCCGGGGAGAGGCCGATGGGGGTCGGGAACGTTCCGTCGGGGACGGCGGTGATGGACCGTCTCGACGGCTTCCAGGTGGTGCCGTCGAAGTCGTCCAGGGACACGATCCGCAGATACAGGTCCGAGACGTCCGCCAGCTCCGTCTTCACGGAGAGGACCTGCTGGTCCTCGTCCGCGTTCAGGCTGTCCCGCAGCGACACCAGCGGGTTCACGGCGGAGATCGTGCCACCGCCGCCCGAGCCGGCGCCCGCGCCCGCTCCCACCGAGTCCAGCAGCCCGCCGTTCATCGTGGGCAGGCCGAGCGGCACCACCAGGGCGATGCCCAGTGCCACCACGCCGATGCGCCGGCCGGTGCGGACCGGGGCGACCGCGCCGCTCGACTCGCCCGTCCCCGTGCGAGGGGCGCCGCCGAAGACCCGGCCCCATTGGGAGAGCCGGTCCCGTCCCTCGGCCAGCAGCAACATCAGATAGCCGGCCGCCGCGACCAGGAACCACAGCCAGTCGGTGCCCCCGTCGGACAGCCCCGCCGCGACCGAGTACAGCGCGAGCAGCGGCAGACCGGCCGGGGCGGCGCTGCGGAAGGACACCGCGAGGGTGTCCACCAGCAGCCCGATGACCAGCACCCCGCCGATCAGCATCAGCCGGATGCCGTCGGACTCCAGGGGGGCCGGGATCGCGTACCGCGCGATGTCCTGCCCGCCCTGTTCGAGCAGGAGCGCGAAGCGTTCGAAGGCCTGCGGTCCGGGGATCAGCCCGGCCAGAGCCTGCTCCCGGGCGAAGACGAAGGTCAGCAGGAACAGCGTCACCAGGGCCTGGGCCGCCACCGTGAGCGGTCGCGCCAGCGGCACCCGGCGGGCCGCGGCGCCCACACCCGCCTGCACGGCCAGCAGGAACGCCGCCTGCACGATCCACGTGGCCGGCTCGACGAGGGGCAGCAGGGCGCACGCGGCCATCAGCGTGGCCGCCCACGCGGCCAGCGTCAGTCGTACCCGCCCGCTCATCACGGTCCCTCCCCGCCGCTCGCGGCGGCCACGCCCCGGCGCTCCCGGTCGGCCTGCCGCCACAGCTCGTCCAGCGAGACGCCCCGCGGCACGCCGAGGGCCGTCCACCCCGCCTCGCGCAGCATGCGCAGCCGCTCCCCGCTCCCGTGCAACGGACCGGGCACGTCGCTCGGTTCCCGCGTCCAGGTGCCGCTGTCCAGCACGAAGGCCACCGCGCCCCCGCTGCGCTGCCGCATCCGGGTCACCACGGCCGCCTGCTCCTCGTCCAGGTCGCCGAGGAAGGCCACCAGCAGCCCCTCGTTCCCGCCGCGGATCACGTCGTAGGCCCGGGACAGGCCCGCGCCGTCGGAGTGGTCGATCACCGCGAGGGTGTCCATCATCAGCCCGGCCGCATCCGCCGACTCCTGGCTCGCGCCCGCGAAGCCGTCGCCGCCCTCGCCGGGCACCGCGTTGCCGGTGTCCGTCAGCAGCCGCACGGAGAAGCCCCGTTCGAGCATGTGCACCAGCACGGAGGCGGCCCCGGCGACGGCCCACTCGAAGGCCGAGTCCGGGCCCGCGCCCGCGTAGGCGATGCCCCGCGTGTCGAGCAGCACCGTGCAGCGGGCGCGCTGGGGCTGCTCCTCGCGGCGCACCATCAGCTCGCCGTAGCGAGCGGTCGAGCGCCAGTGCACGCGGCGCAGGTCATCGCCGTAGCGGTAGCCCCGCGGGATCACGTCGTCCTCGCCGGCCAGCGCCAGCGAGCGCTGCCGCCCGTCGCCGTAGCCCTTCGCCTCGCCGCTCAGCCACACCGGAGCCAGCGGCTCCACGCGCGGGATCACGGTCAGGGTGTCGTACGTGGAGAAGGACCGGGTCAGCTCGCACATGCCGAACGGGTCGGTCAGGCGCAGCTGGAGCGGGCCCAGCGGATAGCGGCCGCGCAGGTCGGAACGGACCCGGTAGGACACCTCGCGCCGGCCGCCCGCCTCCACCCGGTCCAGCACGAAGCGGGGCCGGGGACCGAGCACGTACGGGACGCGGTCCTGGAGCATCAGCAGGCCCGTGGGCAGCCGCGAGATGTTGTCCATCCGCAGGTGGACCCGCGCCTCGCTGCCGGCCGGCACGCGCGCGGGGGAGAGCCGGCGGCTGCCCGCGACCCGGTAGCGCGTGCGGTACAGCACCGTCGCGCACACCAGCGGCAGCACCGCCAGCAGCAGGCCGACGCGCAGCAGGTCGGCCTGTCCGAGCACGTACGAGCACACGGCGGCCGCGACGCCGGCGGCCAGGAAGGAGCGTCCGCGGGTGGTCAGACCGGCCAGGGCGGTGCGGACGCCGCCCTTCTCGCCCCGGTCGGCCTCCGCCTGCCCCGTCCCGGCGGTGCTCATCACAGCCTCCGCGGCGGGTGCGAGGGATAGGTCGGCGCGGTGCGGCCCACGGCGCCGAAGCCGCTCTGCTGCTGGGGCGAGGCCGGCACCGGGGTGCGCTGCAGGATCTCCTCGACGACCTGCTCGGCCGTGCGGCGGTTGAGCTGGGCCTGGGCGGTGGGCAGCAGACGGTGGGCCAGGACGGCGACGGCCAGGGCCTGCACGTCGTCCGGCAGCGCGTACTCCCGGCCGCTCAGGGCCGCGGACGCCTTGGCCGCGCGCAGCAGATGCAGCGTGGCACGTGGGGAGGCGCCCAGTCTCAGGTCGGGGTGCGTGCGCGTGGCGCCGACCAGGTCGACCGCGTAGCGCCGGACCGGCTCGGCCACGTGCACACCGCGCACCGCCTCGATCAGCTTGAGGATCTCGTGCGCGTGCGCCACCGGCTGGAGGTCCTCCAGCGGGGAGACGCCACCGTGCACGTCCAGCATCTGCAGCTCGGCCTCCGCGCTGGGATAGCCGACCGAGACCCGCGCCATGAAGCGGTCGCGCTGGGCCTCCGGCAGCGGGTAGGTGCCCTCCATCTCGACCGGGTTCTGCGTCGCCACCACCATGAAGGGGCTGGGCAGCTCGTAGGTCTTGCCGTCGATGGTGACCTGCCGCTCCTCCATCGACTCCAGGAGCGCGGACTGCGTCTTGGGCGAGGCGCGGTTGATCTCGTCGCCGATCACCACCTGCGCGAAGATCGCACCCGGCTTGAACTCGAAGTCGCGGCGCTGCTGGTCCCAGATGGAGACACCGGTGATGTCCGACGGCAGCAGGTCCGGCGTGAACTGGATGCGCCGCACCGAACAGTCGATGGACCGCGCCAGCGCCTTGGCCAGCATGGTCTTGCCGACGCCCGGGACATCCTCGATCAGCAGGTGCCCCTCGGCGAGCAGTACGGTCAGCGAGAGCCGTACGACCTCGGGCTTGCCCTCGATCACGCCTTCCACCGACTCCCGCACGCGCTCCACCACGGCGGTCAGATCAGTGAGGCTCGCTCGATCGTCATAGGTCGTCACCCGGCCCTCCTCGGCCTTTCCCCTGCTCCCAGGAAGCACGGGATACCCCAGTTTCCCGGGCCGACGCCGCATGACGCGGGCCGGCCCACCCCGAACACGCACACCACGCGTGAAAAGTTCCGCGTGACGCCACTCCCGCATTCTTGCTGCCGTTACCGATTCGTGTCACTCGACTGTGGACAACTGGCCGCGATATGTCGGTCTTACGGCCATTCGAACGCGTGACTGACAGGCTTTCGACAGCTACCGGGGGTTGCCGACGGGGTGGGCGACCAGGTCAGGAGGCGGGGTCGACCTCGCGCAGCAGGCCGGTCTTGACGTCGAAGACGAAGCCGCGCACGTCGTCGGTGTGCAGCAGGAACGGGGAGGTGCGCACGCGCTGCATCGACTGCCGGACGTCCTGGTCGACGTCCCGGAAGGACTCCACGGCCCACGCCGGGCGCTGGCCGACCTCCACCTCCAGCTCGTTGCGGAAGTCCTCGGTGAGGCTCTCCAGGCCGCAGCCTGTGTGGTGGATGAGGACCACGCTGCGCGTGCCCAGCTTGCGCTGGCTGATGGTGAGGGAGCGGATCACGTCGTCCGTGACGACACCGCCCGCGTTGCGGATCGTGTGGCAGTCACCGAGCTCAAGACCGAGCGCCGCGTGCAGGTCGAGGCGGGCGTCCATGCAGGCCACGACGGCGACGTGCAGGACGGGGCGGGCGTCCATGCCGGGATCGGTGAAGGCCTCGGCGTAGCGCTGGTTCGCCTCGACGAGCCGGTCGGTGACGGTGCCGCCGGTGGTCGCGGCGTGGGGGCCAGTGGGAACCGATGCAGAAGTCGTCATAACCATGACGTTACTGGTCACCCGGGTCCTCGTCCCGCTGTGAGAGGGGACAAAGAACGCCATCGGACCTTGTAGTGAGGTAACCCACAGGGGTGGTGTGCGACGCGCAGGCCGGTTGATTGACCGCGACACAGGGTGGACTAAAGTGACGCGAAGCGGGAGGCGAGACTCTCCCCGCTGGACTGAATTCCCGGAGACCCCGGCGACGACCGGAGATCTCCCCGCGTGCGCGGCGCGTACGTACGGCTCGGCCTCCTCCCGCTCCCGGTCGACTGACGCTTCCGGCGCCGGCAGGCCTCCTCACGAGCGGGCGGTGACCCGGCGGTGCGTGCGGGCCCGCCGGATCTGAGAGGGCCCCTTGAGCGAGAGTCGACACGTCCCGGTGATGCTCCAGCGGTGCCTGGATCTGCTGGCACCCGCCCTTGAGGGCCCGGACGCCGTGGTCGTCGACTGCACCCTCGGCCTCGGCGGCCACAGCGAGGCGCTCCTGGAGCGGTTCCCGGACGTCCGTCTCGTCGCCCTGGACCGTGACAAGGAGGCCCTGCGCCTGTCCGGCGAGCGCCTCGCGCCGTACGGGGAGCGCGCCACCCTCGTCCACGCCGTCTACGACGAACTCCCCGACGTGCTGCGCAGGCTCGGCATCGCGCGCGTGCAGGGCGTCCTGTTCGACCTCGGCGTCTCCTCCATGCAGCTCGACGAGGCCGACCGCGGCTTCGCCTACGCCCAGGACGCCCCGCTCGACATGCGGATGGACCAGACGACCGGGGTCAGCGCCGCTGAGGTCCTCAACACGTACCCGCCGGGCGAACTGGTCCGCATCCTCCGGGCGTACGGCGAGGAGAAGCAGGCGAAGCGGATCGTGTCCGCGGTCGTGCGCGAGCGGGAGAAGGAGCCGTTCAGCAGCAGCGCGCGGCTGGTCGAACTGATCCGCGACGCCCTGCCGCAGGCCGCCAAGCGCACCGGCGGCAACCCCGCCAAGCGCACCTTCCAGGCCCTGCGCATCGAGGTCAACGGCGAACTCGCCGTCCTGGAACGGGCGATCCCGGCCGCCGTGAAGGCGCTGGACGTCGGCGGGCGGATCGCCGTGCTGTCGTACCACTCGCTGGAGGACCGGCTGGTCAAGCAGGTGTTCGCGGCGGGTGCCGCCACCACCGCGCCGCCCGGGCTGCCGGTCGTGCCGGAGCGCTACCAGCCGCGGCTCAAGCTGCTCACCCGCGGTGCCGAACTCCCCACGGAGGAGGAGATCGCCGAGAACCGGCGAGCGGCACCGGCGCGGCTGCGCGGCGCCCAGCGCATCAGGGAGGACGTCGAGTGAGCCAGGGGTGGTCCCGGACCGATGGAGCGCGAGTGGGCGACGGGTGGCTGTCGCCGGTCCGCGGAGCGCGAGCGGGCGGCGGGCGGTCACCGCGGGCCGGTGGAGCGTTGGCCCGCGACGGGCGGCCGTGTCGGGCCGGTGGAGCGCGAGTGGGCGACGGGGGGCTGCCGCGGGCCGGTGGAGCGTCCCCGCCCGACGGGTGGCCGTTCCGGACGCGCGCAGCGCGCACCGGCCGCGGGCGGACCGGCCCGGCCCGAGGGAGCGCGTGTGAGCAGTAGACCCGAACTGACGGGCAGGGCGGCGCGTCTCGCGCGGCTCCTGCCCACCGGCCCCGGGCAGGCCGCCCGCACCCCCTTCGTCCTCCTGGTCGTCCTCCTCCTCGGCGGCGGTCTCATCGCCCTCCTCGTGCTGAACTCGGCCGTCAGCGAAGGCGCGTTCCGGCTCGACGACCTCCAGCGCGAGACCAGGAACCTCACCGACGAGGAGCAGGCCCTGCAGCGGGACATCGACGCCTACTCCGCCCCCGAGGCCCTCCAGCGCCGCGCCCGTGAACTCGGCATGGTCCCCGGCGGCGACCCCGCCTTCCTGGGCCCCGACGGCACGGTCAAGGGCGTCCCCAGCCCCGCCCCCGGCGTCCGGCCGGCCGCCGCCCACGTCCCCCTGGTCCTCGCCCCCGAGGCCATGCCCGACGGCACCGCATCGACCCCCGGCAGGTGACGGAAGTGTCCGACAGGGAACCGCCACGCCGCCGTGTGCCCGGCCCCGCCAGGCCCGCACGCCCCGACGCCCGGCGCAGGCCCGGGCCGGGTGCCCGGCCGGCCCGGCGGCCCGGACCGGGACGCACGACCCCGCCCAAGCCGCTCCGGCTGGGCAGCCCGCGCCCCCGGCTGCGCCTGATCGGGCTCGCGCTCACCCTCGTGCTGATCGCCTTCGTCGTACGGCTCTTCCAGGTGCAGGCCGTCGACGCGAGCACCTACGCCGCGAAGGCCGAGCAGAACCGCTACGTGGGGCAGGTGCTGGCCGCCGACCGCGGAGAGATCACCGACCGCTCCGGCGTCGCCCTGGCCACCAGCGAGGACGCCTACGACATCACGGCCGACCCCACCATGTTCGCGCCGGACATGCTGAAGATCGCCGACGGCCCCGAGCAGGCGGCCGCCCTGCTCGCGCCGATCCTCGGGCAGGACCAGGAGAACCTGGTCGAGAAGCTGCGGCCGAAGAACAAGGCCCTGCGCTACGTCAGACTGGCCTCCCGCCAGACCCCGCAGGTCTGGAAGCAGATCAAGGACCTGAAGTCCGCGCTCGCGAAGAAGGAGGAGACGGACAAGTCCGTGCGCAACGTGCTCGCGGGCGTCTTCTCCGTCGCCACCAGCAAGCGCGTGTACCCCAACGGAGACCTCGCCGCCGGGATACTGGGCTGGGTCAACGCCGAGGGCAAGCCCGGCGGCGGCATCGAGCTGCAGCTGGACAAGCAGCTGGCCGGCAAGGACGGCAAGATCCGCTACGCCCAGTCCGGCGGCCGCCTCGTCCCCACCGCGGGGGGCGCCACCGAGACGCCAGCCGTGCCGGGCAGCGACGTCGAGCTCACCATCGACCGCGACATCCAGTGGGCCGCGCAGAACGCCATCACCGAGCAGGTGAAGGAGTCCGCGGCCGACCGCGGCTACGTCATCGTCCAGGACACCCGCACCGGGCAGATCCTGGCCATGGCCAACGCGCCCGGGTTCGACCCCAACGACCTGTCCGACGCCGACCCGTCCGCCCTCGGCAACGCGGCGCTGCAGGACGCCTTCGAGCCCGGCTCCACCGCCAAGGTCATGTCGATGGCCGCCGTCCTCCAGGAGCGGGCCGCCACCCCGATGACCCACGTGGTCGTGCCCAACCGGCTGCACCGCGGCGACCGGCTCTTCAAGGACGACGTCGACCACCCGACCTGGTACCTCACCCTGAACGGCGTCCTCGCCAAGTCCAGCAACATCGGCACCATCCTCGCCACCGGCCAGCTCGGCAGGACCCAGGCGCAGTCCAACAAGGTCCTCTACGACTACCTGCGCAAGTTCGGCCTCGGCAGCTACACGGGCCTCGGCTTTCCCGGCGAGACCAAGGGCATCCTCGCCCCGCCCGACAAGTGGTCGACCTCGCAGCAGTACACGATCCCTTTCGGCCAGGGCGTGTCCATCAACGCCATGCAGGCCGCCTCCGTGTACTCGACCATCGCCAACGGCGGCGTCCGCGTCGAACCCACGCTGGTACGCGGCACCAAGGGCCCCGACGGCCGCTTCACGCCCGCCCCGAAGCCCGCGAAGACGCGGGTCGTGAGCGCGCAGACGGCGAAGACCCTCGCCCGGATGCTGGAGTCCGTCGTGGACGACGAGGAGGGCACCGGCACCAAGGCGCGCATCCCCGGCTACCGCGTCGCGGGCAAGACCGGCACGGCCAACCGCGTGGATCCGGCCACCGGCAAGTACAGCGGCTACACCTCCTCGTTCGCCGGGTTCGCACCCGCCGACAAGCCCCGCATCACCGTCTACTGCGCCATCCAGAACGCCACCCAGGGCAGCTACTTCGGCGGGCAGATCTGCGGTCCTGTCTACAAGCAGGTCATGGAGTTCGCACTGAAGTCCCTCCAGGTCCCGCCGACCGGGGCCAAGCCCGCCAAGCTCCCGGTCACCTTCCGGCGCTGACCTCCCAGCGCCGACCGGCCACCCGCGCCCGTCCGCACCGAACAGCCAGGAACCACTCGTGACGATGATCACCCCGGACCCCGGGAACCAGAGCACCCCGGGCCCCTCACTTCGCCCGCAGGCGGGTACGCCCGGTACGCTCACCGCCGTGCCACACGCTGATCAGTCCCAAACCGCCCAGAAGGGGCATCCCGTGACATACCCCGGGCCGCCCAGGCCGGTGCAGCTCTCCGCCACATCCCTCGCGGAACTCGCCGATCAGCTGGGTGCTCCCGCGCCACAGGGCGCCGCCGAGGTCACGGGCATCACCCACGACTCGCGCGCCGTGCGCCCCGGCGACCTGTACGCCGCCCTGCCGGGCGCCCGCCTGCACGGTGCCGACTTCGTGAACCAGGCCGCGGGCCTGGGCGCCGCCGCCGTGCTGACCGACCCGGCCGGCGCCGACCGCGCCGCCGCGTCCGGCCTGCCCGTCCTGGTCGTCGACGACCCGCGCGGGCAGATGGGCGAGCTGGCCGCCACGATCTACGGGCACCCCGGCCGGGACCTGCTCCAGATCGGCATCACCGGCACCTCCGGCAAGACCACCACCGCCTACCTCGTCGAGGGCGGGCTGAAGACCGTCAGGTCCACCGGCCTGATCGGCACGGTCGAGATGCGCATCGGCGACGAGCGCATCAAGTCCGAGCGGACCACCCCCGAGGCCACCGACCTGCAGGCCCTGTTCGCCGTCATGCGCGAACGCGGCGTCGAGGCGGTCGCCATGGAGGTCTCCAGCCACGCCCTGGTGCTCGGCCGCGTCGACGGCTGCGTCTTCGACATCGGCGTCTTCACCAACCTCAGCCCGGAGCACATGGAGTTCCACTCCGACATGGAGGACTACTTCCAGGCGAAGGCGCAGCTGTTCACGCCGAAACGGAGCAGGCTCGGCGTGGTCAACGTCGACGACGAGTACGGCCGCAGGCTGGCGAAGGAAGCCGGCGTCCCGGTCGTCACCTACTCCGCCGAGGGCCACCCCGACGCCGACTGGCGCGCCGAGGACGTGCAGATCGGCCGGCTGGACTCGACGTTCACCGTCATCGGGCCCGAGGGC
Organism: Streptomyces sp. NPDC094143; assembly: GCF_040303825.1. Lineage (NCBI taxonomy): Bacteria > Bacillati > Actinomycetota > Actinomycetes > Kitasatosporales > Streptomycetaceae > Streptomyces > Streptomyces sp. NPDC094143. The sequence continues at coordinate 186,361 of NZ_JBEOTZ010000009.1, read as the reverse complement.
GAGCGGATCAGCGCCAAGTCGCCGCTGCCGGGCCCCTTCAACGTGGCCAACACCCTGGCCGCGATCGTCGCCCTGGCCGTCGCCGGGCTCGACCCGCAGTCCGCCGCCGACGGTGTGGCCGCCGTCCCCGGCGTACCGGGCCGTCTGGAGCGCGTGGACGCCGGGCAGCCCTACCTCGCGGTCGTCGACTACGCCCACAAGACCGACGCCGTCGAGTCGGTGCTGCGCGCCCTGCGCAAGGTCACCGAGGGCAGGCTGCACGTCGTCCTCGGCTGCGGCGGCGACCGGGACAGGACCAAGCGGGAGCCGATGGGCGCCGCAGCGGCGCGGCTCGCCGACACCGCCGTCCTGACCTCCGACAACCCCCGTGGCGAGGACCCCCTCGCCATCCTCGCCACGATGCTGCGGGGCGCGGCCTCCGTGCCCGCGCACGAGCGCGGCGAGGTGCAGGTCTTCGAGGACCGGGCCGCCGCGATCGCCGCCGCCGTGGCGCGTGCCGAACCCGGCGACACCGTGCTGGTCGCGGGCAAGGGCCACGAGCAGGGCCAGGACATCGCCGGTGTGGTCCGTCCCTTCGACGACCGCCAGGTGCTCCGCGAAGCCATCCAGAAGACCCAGGGATGAAAATCCAGAAGATCCAGGGGATGAACTTGTGATCGCCCTCTCCCTCGCCGAGATCGCAGAAGTCGTCGGCGGGCAGACGCACGACATACCGGATCCGTCCGTCCAGGTCACCGGCCCGGTCGTCCGGGACTCCCGCGAGGCGGGGCCGGGCAGCCTGTTCGTGGCCTTCGCCGGTGAGCGCGTGGACGGCCACGACTTCGCGGCGGCGGTCGTCGAGGCGGGAGCGGTGGCCGTGCTCGGCACCCGTCCCGTCGGCGTGCCCGCCATCGTCGTGGAGGACGTCCAGACCGCTCTCGGCGCCCTCGCGCGGCACGTCGTGGCCCGGCTCGGCGCCACCCTCGTCGCCCTCACCGGCTCGGCGGGCAAGACCAGCACCAAGGACCTCATCGCGCAGGCGCTCCAGCGCAAGGCGCCGACGGTGTTCACGCCCGGCTCGCTCAACAACGAGATCGGGCTGCCGCTGACCGCGCTCAGCGCCACCGAGGAGACGAGGTTCCTCGTCCTGGAGATGGGCGCCCGCGGCATCGGGCACATCCGCTACCTCACGGAACTGACCCCGCCGCGGATCGGCCTGGTGCTCAACGTCGGATCCGCCCACATCGGCGAGTTCGGCGGCCGCGAGCAGATTGCCCAGGCCAAGGGCGAGCTGGTGGAGGCGCTGCCCCCCGAGGCCGAGGGCGGCACCGCGATCCTCAACGCGGACGACCCCTACGTACGCGCCATGGCCTCCCGGACGAAGGCGAAAGTGCTCCTTTTCGGAGAGTCCGGCGAAGCGGACGTTCGCGCCGAGAACGTGCGACTCACGGACACCGGACAGCCCTCGTTCAGGCTTCACACACCCTCCGGTGCAAGCGATGTGACCATGCGCCTGTACGGTGAGCATCACGTGTCGAACGCGCTCGCCGCGGCCGCCGTCGCCCACGAGTTGGGCATGTCCGCAGACGAGATCGCCCGCGCGCTCTCCGAGGCGGGCTCCCTCTCCCGCTGGCGCATGGAGGTCACCGAGCGCCCGGACGGCGTGACGGTCGTCAACGACGCCTACAACGCGAACCCCGAGTCCATGAAGGCCGCGCTGCGCGCGCTGGCGGCCATGGGCAAGGGACGTCGCACCTGGGCGGTGCTCGGCAAGATGGCCGAGCTCGGGGACGAGGCTCTCGCCGAGCACGACGCGGTCGGGCGGCTCGCCGTCCGGCTCAACGTCAGCAAGCTCGTCGCGGTCGGTGGCAGGGAAGCCGCCTGGCTGCAACTGGGCGCATATAACGAGGGTTCGTGGGGTGAGGAGTCGGTGCACGTGTCCGACGCACAGGCGGCGGTCGACCTGTTGCGCAGCGAGTTGCGCCCGGGGGACGTCGTGCTCGTGAAGGCGTCCCGTTCGGTCGGGCTCGAAAGCGTTGCCCAGGCGCTGCTGGAGTCCGGTGCCGAGGGTGAGGTTGCCGCCCGATGATGAAGCAGATCCTGTTCGCAGGAGTCATTGGTCTCTTTCTCACGCTGGTCGGCACCCCGCTGCTGATCAAGCTGCTCGCGCGCAAGGGCTACGGCCAGTACATCCGCGACGACGGCCCGCGCGAGCATGCCAGCAAGCGCGGTACGCCGACCATGGGCGGTATCGCCTTCATCCTGGCCACGGTCGCCGCGTACTTCCTGGCCAAGGTGATCACGGGCTATCTGGACCCGGACGTCGACGCGGCGCCGACCTTCTCGGGTCTGCTGGTGCTGGGACTGATGGTCGGCATGGGCCTGGTCGGCTTCCTCGACGACTACATCAAGATCGTCAAGCGGCGTTCGCTGGGTCTGCGGGCCAAGGCGAAGATGGCCGGCCAGCTGATCGTCGGCATCGGCTTCGCGGTGCTGTCCCTGCAGTTCGCGGACAACCGCGGCAACACCCCCGCCTCCACCAAGCTGTCGTTCATCACGGACTTCGGCTGGACGATCGGCCCGGTGCTGTTCGTGGTCTGGGCGCTGTTCATGATCCTCGCGATGTCGAACGGCGTGAACCTGACCGACGGTCTGGACGGTTTGGCCACCGGCGCCTCGGTGCTCGTCTTCGGCGCCTACACCTTCATCGGCGTCTGGCAGTTCCAGGAGTCCTGCGCCAACGCGGGCACGCTGACCAACCCGGGGGCCTGTTACGAGGTCCGCGACCCGCTCGACCTCGCGGTGGTCGCCTCCGCGCTCATGGGCGCCTGCCTGGGCTTCTTGTGGTGGAACACCTCGCCGGCCAAGATCTTCATGGGCGACACCGGTTCGCTCGCGCTCGGCGGTGTGCTCGCCGGCCTCGCGATCTGCTCGCGCACCGAACTGCTCCTCGCCATCCTGGGCGGCCTGTTCGTGCTGATCACCATGTCCGTGGTGATCCAGGTCGGCTCGTTCCGCCTCACCGGCAAGCGCGTCTTCCGGATGGCGCCACTGCAACACCACTTCGAACTCAAGGGCTGGTCCGAAGTGCTCGTCGTGGTCCGCTTCTGGATCATCCAGGGCATTTGTGTGATCGTCGGACTCGGCCTCTTCTACGCAGGATGGGCAGCGGACAAGTGACCTCCTCGGAGCCCTTCGACTTCCAGGGCAAGCACGTCACCGTCGCCGGACTCGGTGTCTCGGGCGTCCCGGCGGCCAAGGTGCTGCACGGACTCGGCGCGCGCGTCACGGTCGTCAACGACGGCGCCGACGAGCGCGCGCGGGCGCAGGCGGCCGAGCTGGAGGCGCTCGGGATCACCGTGCGCCTGGGCGACGGCGACACTCTGCCGGAGGGCACCGAGCTGATCGTCACCGCGCCCGGCTGGAAGCCGGACAAGCCGCTGTTCACGGCGGCCCGTGACGCGGGAGTGGAGATCTGGGGCGACGTCGAGCTGGCCTGGCGCCTGCGCGGCCCCGACGCCGCTATCTGGCTGGCCGTCACGGGCACCAACGGCAAGACCACGACGGTCCAGATGCTCGCCTCGATCCTGAAGGCGGCGGGCCTGCGCACCGCCGCCGTCGGCAACATCGGCGTCTCCGTGCTGGACGCGGTGCTCGGCGAGGAGAAGTACGACGTCCTGGCCGTGGAGCTGTCCAGCTACCAGCTGCACTGGGCGCCGTCCCTGCGCGCCCACTCGGCCGCGGTGCTCAACCTCGCGCCCGACCACCTCGACTGGCACGGCTCCATGGAGGCGTACGCCGCCGACAAGGGCCGTATCTACGAGGGCAACCGTGTCGCCTGTGTCTACAACGTGGCCGACAAGGCCACCGAGGACCTGGTCCGTGAGGCCGACGTGGAGGAGGGTTGCCGGGCCATCGGCTTCACCCTCGGCACGCCCGGCCCCTCCCAACTCGGCGTCGTGGAGGGCATCCTGGTCGACCGCGCCTTCGTCGAGAACCGGCAGAAGAACGCCCAGGAGCTCGCCGAGGTCGCCGATGTCAGGCCGCCGGCCCCGCACAACATCGCCAACGCCCTCGCCGCGGCGGCCCTCGCCCGCGCCTACGGCGTGCCCGCCAGGGCCGTGCGGGACGGGCTGCGGGCCTTCACCCCGGACGCCCACCGCATCGCGCACGTCGCCGACGTGGACGGGGTCGCCTACGTCGACGACTCCAAGGCGACCAACACCCACGCCGCGGAAGCCTCGTTGGCGGCCTACGAGTCGATCGTGTGGATCGCGGGCGGGCTCGCCAAGGGCGCCGTCTTCGACGAACTGGTCGCCAAGGCCGCGAAGCGGCTGCGCGGGGCCGTGCTGATCGGCGCGGACCGCGCGCTCATCCGGGAAGCCCTGGCGCGACACGCCCCGGAAGTACCCGTCGTCGACCTCGACCGGACCGACACTGGGGCGATGCGCGCGGCGGTCCACGAGGCGCGACGGCTCGCTCAGGCGGGCGACACGGTGCTGCTGGCCCCGGCCTGCGCCTCCATGGACATGTTCGCCGACTACAACAAGCGCGGGGACGCTTTCGCGGACGCGGTTCGCGAGCTCGGCTCCGTCGAGGGCTGACCCGGGTCCGCCTCGCCCGGCGGTGACGCCGGGCGTACCTGGGAGGGACGCGTGACACGGATGTGGCTGGTGCCCGAGCGGCCGGGGAGCGTGCGCCGCACGACGCTCCCCACCGGCAAGGCGGGGTGAGCGGCGATGCCCACCAGCCGCACCGGACGGCCCCCGGCCCCGCGCGCCCCCAGGCGCCCCGCCGCGTCCCGGCCGCCGCGGGAGAACGGCGTCCTCGGCCTGTACACCCGCGCCCGCCGGGGCTGGGACCGGCCGCTGACCGCCTACTACCTGATCCTCGGCGGCAGCGCGCTGATCACCGTGCTGGGCCTGGTGATGGTCTATTCGGCCTCCCAGATCACCGCGCTGCAGATGTCGCTGCCCGGCTCGTACTTCTTCCGCAAGCAGCTGCTCGCGGCGGTCATCGGCGCCGGTCTGCTGTTCGCCGCCTCACGCATGCCGGTGAAACTCCACCGGGCCCTGGCCTACCCCATCCTCGCCGGCGCCGTCTTCCTCATGGCGCTGGTCCAGGTGCCCGGGATAGGAGTCTCGGTCAACGGCAACCAGAACTGGATCGCCGTCGGCGGCTCCTTCCAGATCCAGCCCAGTGAGTTCGGCAAGCTCGCGCTGGTGCTGTGGGGCGCCGACCTGCTCGCCCGCAAGCAGGACAAGAGGCTGCTGACCCAGTGGAAGCACATGCTCGTCCCGCTGGTCCCGGCCGCCTTCATGCTGCTCGGCCTGATCATGATCGGCGGCGACATGGGCACGGCGATCATCCTCACGGCCATCCTGTTCGGCCTGCTCTGGCTGGCCGGAGCGCCCACGCGGCTGTTCGCCGGCGTCCTGTCGGTCGCGGCCGTGCTCGGTCTGATCCTCATCAAGACCAGCCCCAACCGCATGGCCCGCCTGCAGTGCCTCGGCGCCACCGAACCCCAGTCCGGACCGGTCGACTGCTGGCAGGCCGTGCACGGCATCTACGCCCTGGCCTCCGGCGGGATCTTCGGCTCGGGGCTGGGGGCGAGTGTGGAGAAATGGGGCCAACTCCCCGAAGCCCACACCGACTTCATCTTCGCCGTCACCGGTGAGGAACTGGGCCTGGCGGGGACGCTGTCGGTCCTCGCCCTCTTCGCGGCTCTAGGCTATGCGGGTATCCGCGTGGCCGGACGCACGGAGGACCCCTTCGTGAGGTATGCCGCGGGAGGCGTGACCACCTGGATCACGGCCCAGGCCGTGATCAACATCGGTGCGGTGCTCGGTCTGCTGCCGATCGCCGGTGTGCCTCTCCCGCTGTTCTCCTACGGGGGATCCGCCCTGCTGCCGACCATGTTCGCCATCGGGCTGCTGATCGCCTTCGCACGCGACGAGCCCGCTGCGCGGGCAGCGCTTGCGATGCGGCAACCTCGCTTTGGTAGAAAGCGGGGGGCCGGGGGAACCGGTTCGGGTCGGAGCCCCCGGAGATGGAACACGATGCGACGGCGCGCCACGGCGGCGCGTCCGTCCGGAGAGCGGTGAATTTCGGTGCATGTCGTACTCGCCGGCGGAGGAACCGCGGGCCACATCGAGCCCGCGCTCGCCCTCGCGGACGCCCTGCGCAGGCAGGACCCGACCGTGGGCATCACGGCCCTGGGCACGGAGCGGGGCCTGGAGACGCGTCTCGTACCCGAGCGCGGTTACGAGCTCGCGCTGATCCCGGCCGTACCGCTGCCACGCAAGCCCACCCCCGAGCTGATCACCGTCCCGGGCCGGCTGCGCGGCACGATCAAGGCGACCGAGCAGATCCTGGAGCGCACCAAGGCGGACGCCGTGGTCGGCTTCGGCGGCTACGTCGCCCTGCCCGGCTACCTCGCGGCCAAGCGCCTCGGCGTGCCGATCGTCATCCACGAGGCCAACGCCCGCCCGGGCCTGGCCAACAAGATCGGCTCGCGCTACGCCAGCCAGGTCGCCGTCTCCACGCCGGACAGCAAGCTGCGCGGCGCCCGCTACATCGGCATCCCGCTGCGCCGCTCCATCGCCACCCTGGACCGGGCCGCCGTGCGCCCCGAGGCCCGGGCCGCGTTCGGGCTGGACCCCAACCTGCCCACATTGCTGGTCTCCGGCGGCTCCCAGGGCGCCCGCCGCCTCAACGAGGTCGTGCAGACGGTCGCGCCCTGGCTCCAGCAGGCCGGTATCCAGATCCTGCACGCGGTCGGCCCGAAGAACGAACTGCCGCAGGTCCAGCAGATGCCGGGGATGCCCCCCTACATCCCGGTAAGTTACCTGGACCGGATGGACCTCGCGTACGCCGCGGCCGACATGATGCTCTGCCGCGCGGGCGCGATGACCGTCGCCGAACTCTCCGCCGTCGGGCTCCCGGCCGCCTACGTCCCGCTGCCCATCGGCAACGGCGAACAGCGGCTCAACGCCCAGCCGGTGGTGAAGGCCGGCGGCGGCCTGCTGGTCGACGACGCGGAACTGACCCCCGAGTGGGTCCAGCAGAACGTCCTGCCCGTGCTCGCCGACCCGCACCGGCTGTACCAGATGTCCCGCGCCGCCGCCGAGTTCGGTCGCCGGGACGCCGACGACCTGCTCGTCGGCATGGTGTACGAGGCGATCGCCGCCGCTCGTGCACACCGCTAGGCCCGTATGACGGAAGGCAGGGGAGCGTGGCCGGATCGACCACCGCCGAGCGCGGTGAACGCCAGCAGAAGTCGTCCGGCCCGCCTCCCGCCAGGCGTCTGAGGCGGCGCCACGTTCGTGTGATCGTCATCCTGGCCCTCGCCCTGGTCTTCCTCGGCATCCCGACGCTGTGGTTGTTCTACGGGTCCGACTGGCTGCGCGCCGAGCGGGTCTCCGTCTCGGGCACCCGGGTCCTGACGCCGGCTCAGGTCGAGGCGGCCGCCGAGGTTCCCCTCGGCGAGCCGCTGATTTCCGTGGACACGGACGCGATCGAGACGCGGCTGCGCCGGAAATTGCCCCGAATTGACGCGGTTGACGTGGTCCGTTCCTGGCCCCATGGAATCGACCTGAAGGTGGTCGAACGGACTCCGGTTCTGGTTGTCCGAAAGGGCGGAAAGTTCGTCGAAGTGGACGATGAAGGTGTCCGTTTCGCCACGGTTTCCGAGGCCCCGAAAGGCGTGCCCGCGCTGAAATTGACGCTGTCGCGCTCCGGCTCGGCCGCCGCCGGCCTGCGCCGCTTCGGCGAGCCCAGGCTGGTGCGCGAGGCGGTCGGCGTGGCCCGCGCCGTTCCGGCCGCCGTCGCCCGCGACACACGGACCGTCAAGGTCCGTTCCTACGACGACATCTCGCTGGAGTTGCGGGACGGCCGCACCGTCGTCTGGGGGAGCAGCGAGAAGGGCGCCGCGAAGGCCCGCGCGCTGACCGCCCTGATGAAAGCCTCGCGCGACGCGCGTCACTTCGACGTGAGCGTGCCCACCGCGCCCGCGTCATCAGGGAGTTGACGCACATCCGCGCAGGCCAGCACCCTGGTTGGGCAGCGCTACGGCTGATCACATAGGGTGAAAAGAAAAACGGGAGGTTCGGCGTGTTCGTTGAAGGAGCGCCACTTGTCGACTTAGTGTCCTGTTCAGAAGACTCCAAGGAACGGACACACTGGTAACCCTAAACTTCAGGGTTAGGGTTCGGGTCGGCGATACGGACCGTCCCATTCGGCATCAGTCGTCGGGTCGCGGGGCGCAGGGCGTCACGGGGATTCGGCGACACGTAACTCGAGGCGAGAGGCCTTCGACGTGGCAGCACCGCAGAACTACCTCGCAGTCATCAAAGTCATCGGTGTCGGCGGCGGTGGTGTCAATGCCATCAACCGGATGATCGAGGTCGGTCTCAAGGGCGTCGAGTTCATCGCCATCAACACCGACGCGCAAGCCCTGTTGATGAGCGACGCCGACGTCAAGCTGGACGTCGGCCGTGAACTCACCCGCGGACTCGGCGCCGGAGCCAACCCGGCCGTGGGCCGCAAGGCCGCCGAGGACCACCGCGAGGAGATCGAGGAGGTCCTCAAGGGGGCCGACATGGTCTTCGTGACAGCCGGTGAAGGCGGCGGCACCGGCACCGGCGGCGCGCCCGTCGTGGCCAACATCGCCCGCTCGCTCGGTGCCCTCACCATCGGTGTGGTCACGCGCCCGTTCACCTTCGAGGGGCGGCGCCGCGCGAACCAGGCCGAGGACGGCATCGCCGAGCTCCGCGAAGAGGTCGACACCCTCATCGTCATCCCGAACGACCGGCTGCTGTCCATCTCGGACCGCCAGGTCTCGGTGCTCGACGCCTTCAAGTCGGCCGACCAGGTCCTGCTCTCCGGTGTGCAGGGCATCACCGACCTCATCACCACCCCCGGCCTCATCAACCTCGACTTCGCCGACGTCAAGTCGGTCATGTCCGAGGCGGGTTCGGCCCTGATGGGCATCGGCTCCGCCCGCGGCGACGACCGCGCCGTGGCCGCCGCCGAGATGGCGATCTCCTCGCCGCTGCTGGAGGCGTCCATCGACGGCGCCCGCGGCGTGCTGCTCTCCATCTCCGGCGGCTCCGACCTCGGCCTGTTCGAGATCAACGAGGCCGCCCAGCTGGTCAGCGAGGCCGCGCACCCCGAGGCCAACATCATCTTCGGCGCGGTCATCGACGACGCCCTCGGCGACGAGGTCCGGGTCACCGTGATCGCCGCCGGCTTCGACGGGGGCCAGCCCCCGGCCCGCCGGGAGAACGTGATCGGCTCGGCCTCGGCCAAGCGTGAGGAACCCGCCCCGGTCCGGCAGGCCGAGAGCCGTCCGGCCTTCGGCTCGCTCGGCAGCGTGACGCCGAAGGAGGACCCGGAGCCCGCTCCGAAGCCGGTCGAGGACATCCCGGTCGCCCCGCCGGTCCCGCCGGCGCCGCGCACCTACTCGGACAGCGCGGCCGAGGAACTGGACGTACCGGACTTCCTCAAGTGATCCTTCTGACGTGATAGGACAGCGCGAGAGCGTGAGCGGCGCGCACTTCGCCTTCACCGACCGGTGGGGCGGGGTGAGCGCCGCTCCGTATGAGGAGCTCAACCTCGGCGGAGCGGTCGGAGACGACCCCGACGCCGTACGCACCAACCGGGAACTGGCCGCCAAGTCCCTGGGCGTCGAACCGGACCGGGTGGTCTGGATGAACCAGGTGCACGGGGCGGACGTGGTGGTCGTGGACGAACCGTGGGGATCCTCACCGGAGATCCCGTCGGTCGACGCGATTGTCACGACGCGGCGGGGGCTCGCCCTCGCGGTGCTCACCGCCGACTGCGTGCCGGTGCTGCTGGCCGATCCCGTCGCGGGGATCGCCGCCGCGGCCCACGCGGGCCGGCCCGGCATGATCGCCGGTGTCGTCCCGGCCGCGCTACGCGCGATGACGGACCTGGGCGCCGAACCCTCCCGGATCGTCGCCCGCACCGGGCCCACCGTGTGCGGCCGGTGTTACGAGGTGCCCGAGGACATGCGCGCCGAGGTGTCCGCCGTCGAGCCGGCGGCGTACGCCGAGACGAGCTGGGGCACGCCGGCGGTCGACGTGAGCGCCGGCGTGCACGCCCAACTGGAACGGCTCGGGGTGCGCGACCGGGAGCGGTCGCCGGTGTGCACGCGGGAATCGCGCGATCACTTCTCGTACCGGCGCGACCGCACCACCGGGCGGCTCGCGGGCTATGTGTGGCTGGACTGACAGGACATGACGGACCGTACGGACGAACTCGCCTCGAATCTGGCGAAAGTGGAGCGGCGCATCGCCGACGCGTGCGCGGCCGCGGGGCGCCCACGCGAAGAGGTGACCCTGATCGTGGTCACCAAGACCTATCCCGCGAGCGATGTGCGGATCCTCGCGGAACTCGGTGTGCGCCATGTCGCCGAGAACCGCGACCAGGACGCGGCGCCCAAAGCCGCCGCGTGCTCGGATCTGCCCCTGACATGGCACTTTGTGGGTCAACTCCAGACCAACAAGGTGCGATCCGTGGTCAATTACGCGAATTTCGTGCAGTCCGTCGACCGTTCCAAGCTGGTCACCGCGCTGTCGAAGGAGGCCGAGCGGGCCGGGCGCGAGCTGGGGTGCCTGCTGCAGGTCGCGCTCGACGCCGGGGTGAGCGGGCGGGGCGAGCGCGGCGGCGTGGCCCCCGAGGGCGTCGAGGGGTTGGCCGGCCTCGTCGCCGGCGCGCCCGGGCTGCGGCTCGCCGGTCTGATGACCGTCGCACCGCTCACCGGGGAGTACGCGGGACGCGAACAGTCGGCGTTCGAGCGGTTGATGGATTTGTCGACCGACCTGCGCCGGAGTCATCCGGCTGCCACCATGGTCTCGGCAGGGATGAGTGCGGATCTCGAACAGGCCGTGGCGGCCGGAGCGACACATGTGCGCGTCGGCAGCGCGGTACTCGGAGTCCGCCCCAGGCTCCGGTAACGTCGCCAAGAAGTCGGACCACAGCAGAAAATATGGTCATTGCCGCCGAAAGGCGGATTCAAGGACCTCGTGGATCGCGGGCACTTGGCAGTCGTCAGCCGATCCACCACAGAGCGGAGGACTCAGAGCATGGCCGGCGCGATGCGCAAGATGGCGGTCTACCTCGGCCTCGTGGAGGACGATGGGTACGACGGCCGCGGATTCGACCCCGACGACGACTTCGAACCCGAGCTGGACCCGGAACCCGAGCGGGACCACCGTCGGCACGAGCCGTCCCACCAGCCGCATGTCTCACATCAGCCCCAAAGGGACGAAGAGGTACGAGTCGTACAACCGCCCGCACCTCGCGAGCCGGCCCCCCGCTCCGCTTCGCTCCCCGCGGAATCCAGCCGCCCGGCGCGCATCGCGCCCGTGGCATCCATCACACAAGAACGCGCAAGCCTGGAGAAGAACGCACCGGTGATCATGCCCAAGGTCGTGTCGGAACGAGAGCCTTACCGGATCACCACACTCCACCCGCGGACCTACAACGAGGCCCGTACCATCGGGGAACACTTCCGTGAGGGCACCCCGGTGATCATGAATCTGACTGAGATGGATGACACAGATGCGAAGCGACTTGTCGACTTTGCGGCCGGTTTGGTGTTTGGTCTTCACGGCAGTATCGAGCGGGTGACGCAGAAGGTGTTCCTGTTGTCGCCTGCTAACGTCGATGTCACGGCGGAGGACAAGGCCCGCATCGCAGAGGGCGGGTTCTTCAACCAGAGCTGAGACGCACCACCGGAAACATCAGTACACAGCACTACACAGCAGGGCACAGGGGAGAGGGAAGCAACAGGTCATGAGCGTGGTTTTCGATGTTGTCTACATCGCGCTGATGTGCTTCCTCATCGTGCTCATCTTCCGGCTGGTCATGGACTACGTCTTCCAGTTCGCCCGCTCATGGCAACCCGGCAAGGCGATGGTGGTCGTTCTGGAGGCCACCTACACTGTCACTGATCCACCGCTCAAGCTTCTGCGGCGGTTCATTCCGCCGCTGCGTCTCGGGGGCGTGGCGCTCGACCTGTCCTTCTTCGTACTGATGATCATCGTCTACATCCTGATCTCGATCGTGAGCCGGCTGTGAGCGATGTGAACCATGGTCTTGCCGAATGCCGACGACTACGTTGAGGTGAAGAGATGCCGTTGACCCCCGAGGACGTGCGGAACAAGCAGTTCACGACCGTCCGCCTCCGAGAAGGCTATGACGAGGACGAGGTCGATGCCTTCCTCGACGAGGTCGAAGCCGAACTGACCCGCCTGCTCCGCGAGAACGAGGACCTGCGCGCCAAACTGGCCGCGGCCACGCGCGCTGCTGCCCAGAACCAGCAGAACATGCGCAAGCCGCCGGAGCAGGACCAGCAGCAGCAACAGCAGCAGCAGGGCATGCGAGGTCCGGGTGGTCCCGTGCCCGCCGGCATATCGGGCCCGCCGCAGCAGCAGATGGGTGGCCCCATGGGTGGTCCGCCCCAGCTGCCGAGCGGTGCCCCGCAGCTGCCCGCCGGTCCCGGCGGTCAGGGTGGTCCCCAGGGTCCTGGTGGTCCCGGTCCGATGGGCCAGGGTCCGGGTCCGATGGGTCAGCCCCCGATGCAGCAGCAGATGGGTGGTCCGATGGGCGGCCCCATGGGCGGTCCGATGGGCGGCCCCGGTCAGGGGGGCCCCGGCGGCGACAGCGCCGCCCGTGTCCTCTCGCTGGCCCAGCAGACCGCCGACCAGGCGATCGCCGAGGCCCGTTCCGAAGCCAACAAGATCGTCGGCGAGGCGCGTTCGCGTGCCGAGGGTCTGGAGCGTGACGCCCGTGCCAAGGCCGACGCCCTGGAGCGGGACGCGCAGGAGAAGCACCGCGTCGCGATGGGCTCACTGGAGTCCGCCCGCGCCACGCTGGAGCGCAAGGTCGAGGACCTGCGCGGCTTCGAGCGCGAGTACCGCACGCGCCTGAAGTCGTACCTGGAGTCGCAGCTGCGTCAGCTGGAGACCCAGGCCGACGACTCGCTGGCCCCGCCGCGCACTCCGGCGACCGCGTCCCTCCCGCCGTCCCCGGCGCCTTCCATGGCACCGGCCGGCGCGAGCGCCCCGTCCTACGGTGGCAACCAGACGATGGGCGGCCCCCCCTCGCCGCCCGCTCCGTCCTACGGTGGCCAGCAGCAGATGTCGCCGGCGATGACCCAGCCGATGGCGCCGGTGCGTCCGCAGGGTCCGTCGCCGATGGGTCAGGCGCCCTCGCCCATGCGGGGCTTCCTGATCGACGAGGACGACAACTGACGGCCTGATGGCCAGGAGTACGGCGTAGACGTCGGCAGCGTTCAGGGCGAGGCCCCGGGTTCACCCCGGGGCCTCGCCCTTTGCCATGCCCGTCCGTGCCCGCGCGACGGTGTCCGTACGCCCGCGCAACGGTGTTCGTGCGAACGTGTCCGCGGTCGTGCGTACGCAACGCCGAAGGCCCGGTTCCGCCAGAATCTTTGGCGGAACCGGGCCTTCGGGGTGGACGGCCTTGAGAGTTACGCCTTGCGCAGACGGAACGTCAGGGTCAGGCCCTCGTCGGTGAACGGCTGGCCGTAGCCGCCGTCCGCCTCGCCCTGGGCGAAGTCCGTGGCGAGGACCTCGTCGGCGATCAGGCCGGCGTGGTCGGTGAGGGCCGCGACCGTCGCCGCGTCCGTCGCCGTCCAGCGCAGGGCGATGCGGTCGGCCACGTCGAGGCCGCTGTTCTTGCGGGCCTCCTGGATCAGGCGGATCGCGTCACGGGCGAGGCCGGCCCGGCGCAGCTCCTCCGTGATCTCCAGGTCCAGGGCGACCGTGGCGCCCGCGTCGGACGCCACCGACCAGCCCTCGCGCGGGGTTTCGGTGATGATGACCTCGTCGGGGGCCAGCGTGACGGTCTCGCCGTCGACCTCCACCGACGCCGTGCCCTCGCGCAGGGCCAGGGACAGGGCGGCCGCGTCCGCGTTGGCGATGGCCTTCGCCACGTCCTGGACGCGCTTGCCGAACCGCTTGCCCAGCGCGCGGAAGTTGGCCTTCGCGGTAGTGTCGACCAGGGAGCCGCCGACCTCGCTCAGTGTCGCCAGGGACTCGATGTTCAGCTCCTCCGTGATCTGCGCGCGCAGTTCGGAGTCCAGCGTCTCGAAGCCGGTGGCCGCGATCAGGGCCCGGGAGAGCGGCTGGCGGGTCTTGACGCCCGACTCCGCGCGCGTGGCCCGGCCCAGCTCGACCAGGCGGCGCACCAGCGCCATCTGCTTCGACAGCTCCGGGTCGATGGCCGTGAGGTCCGCCTCCGGCCAGGACGACAGGTGGACCGACTCCGGGGCACCCGGGGTGACCGGGACGATCAGGTCCTGCCAGACCCGCTCGGTGATGAACGGGGTCAGCGGGGCCATGAGCTGCGTCACGGTCCGGACGACCTCGTGCAGCGTGCGCAGCGCGGCCTTGTCGCCCTGCCAGAAGCGGCGGCGGGACCGGCGCACGTACCAGTTCGACAGGTCGTCGACGAACGCGGACAGCAACTTGCCGGCGCGCTGGGTGTCGTAGGCGTCGAGGGCCTGGGTGACCTGGTCGGTGAGGGCGTGCAGTTCGGACAGCAGCCAGCGGTCCAGGACCGGGCGGTCGGCCGGGGCCGGGTCGGCCTCCGACGGGGCCCAGCCGGCCGTGCGGGCGTACAGGGCCTGGAAGGCGACCGTGTTCCAGTACGTCAGGAGCGTCTTGCGGACGACCTCCTGGATCGTGTTGTGCCCCACTCGGCGGGCCGCCCACGGGGAGCCGCCGGCGGCCATGAACCAGCGGACCGCGTCGGCGCCGTGCTGGTCCATGAGCGGGATCGGCTGCAGGATGTTGCCCAGGTGCTTGGACATCTTGCGGCCGTCCTCGGCGAGGATGTGACCGAGGCAGACCACGTTCTCGTAGGACGACTTGTCGAAGACGAGCGTGCCGACCGCCATCAGCGTGTAGAACCAGCCGCGGGTCTGGTCGATGGCCTCGCAGATGAACTGCGCCGGGTAGCGGGCCTCGAACAGTTCCTTGTTCTTGTACGGGTAGCCCCACTGCGCGAACGGCATGGAACCCGAGTCGTACCAGGCGTCGATCACCTCGGGCACACGCGTGGCCGTCTTCCCGCAACCGCCCTGCGGGCAGGCGAAGGTGACCTCGTCGATGAACGGGCGGTGCGGGTCCAGGCCCGACTGGTCGGTGCCGGTCAGCTCGGTCAGTTCGGTGAGGGAGCCGACGCAGGTGAGGTGGTCGTCCTCGCAGCGCCAGATGGGCAGCGGGGTGCCCCAGTAGCGGTTGCGGGACAGCGCCCAGTCGATGTTGTTGTTCAGCCAGTCGCCGTACCGGCCGTTCTTGACCGTGTCGGGGAACCAGTTGGTGTTCTCGTTCTCCGCGAGGAGGCGGTCCTTGATCGCCGTGGTGCGGATGTACCAGGACGGCTGCGCGTAGTAGAGCAGCGCGGTGTGGCAGCGCCAGCAGTGCGGGTAGCTGTGCTCGTACGGGATGTGCTTGAAGAGCAGACCGCGCTCGTCGAGGTCGGCGGTGAGCTTCTCGTCGGCCTTCTTGAAGAAGACGCCGCCGACGAGCGGGACGTCCTCCTCGAACGTGCCGTCCGGGCGGACCGGGTTCACCACCGGCAGGCCGTAGGAGCGGCAGACCTTGAGGTCGTCCTCACCGAAGGCGGGGGACTGGTGCACCAGGCCCGTGCCGTCCTCGGTGGTGACGTACTCGGCGTTGACGACGTAGTGCGCCGGTTCGGGGAACTCGACGAGCTCGAAGGGCCGCTGGTAGGTCCAGCGTTCCATCTCGGCGCCCGTAAAGGTCTGGCCCGTGCTCTCCCAGCCCTCGCCGAGGGCCTTGGCCAGCAGAGGCTCGGCGACGACGAGCTTCTCCGCACCTTCCGGGCCCTTCGTCGCGACGACGTAGGTGACCTCGGGGTGGGCGGCGACCGCGGTGTTGGACACCAGGGTCCACGGGGTCGTCGTCCAGACCAGGAGCGCGGCGTCGCCGGCGAGCGGGCCGGAGGTGAGCGGGAAGCGGACGTAGACGGACGGGTCGACGACCGTCTCGTAGCCCTGTGCCAGCTCGTGGTCGGACAGGCCCGTGCCGCAGCGGGGGCACCAGGGGGCGACGCGGTGGTCCTGGACCAGCAGGCCCTTGTTGAAGATCTCCTTCAGCGACCACCAGACCGACTCGATGTACTCGGGGTCCATCGTGCGGTACGGGTCCTGGAGGTCCGTCCAGTAGCCCATGCGGGTCGTGAGCTCTTCGAAGGCGTCGGTGTGCCGGGTCACCGACTCGCGGCACTTCGCGTTGAACTCCGCGATGCCGTACGCCTCGATGTCCTGCTTGCCGGAGAAGCCGAGCTCCTTCTCGACGGCGAGCTCCACGGGGAGGCCGTGGCAGTCCCAGCCGGCCTTGCGGGCGACGTGGTACCCGCGCATGGTGCGGAAGCGCGGGAAGACGTCCTTGAAGACGCGGGCCTCGATGTGGTGGGCGCCGGGCATGCCGTTGGCGGTGGGCGGGCCTTCGTAGAACACCCATTCGGGGCGGCCCTCGGACTGCTCCAGGCTCTTGGCGAAGATCTTCTGCTCGCGCCAGAAGTCGAGCACGGCGTGCTCGAGGGCGGGCAGGTCGACCTGGGCGGGTACCTGGCGATACGTCGGCGATGTCATCAGCGGGCTTCCTCCGGCGGACTTGCTGCCTTCCGTCCGGAGGGACGAGAGCTACGTCTGCCTGCGCCGCCTTCGGCGCGCTCCCGCGGTACCACCCTCCTTGGCCCTCCGGCACGGGGTGTGCGCCGGCGAGCCCCCTCATTGGGGTCGCGATGCCGGGTCTACTGGCCGCTGCCTTCGCTGCGGCGTTCTTCCGGCGGCTCCGGGGTGATCTTCACGTCGCGCTCGCCCCCGGGCTTCCACCGTCCCCGGGTCGCTCTGGGCTGCGTACGCCGCTACTCGTCCCCATCCACGCTTTTCGCTCCGCCCAGTGTACGGCGCCGGGCGGACAGCGGCCGACCGCTTTTCGGGGCGGTGGGGGAGCGGGGCCCGACAGTGGCGGCTTATGGGTTTGATGACCTGAATGGAGTGGTATGGGTGTTCGGATCCTGGGACGTCCGGCCCGGCGGATTACCGGACGGGGAGCTGGGCACAACGGATGCAGGTTCGCCGCGCGGCGTGCGCGAGGCGGGCGAATCGGGCGGTGTGCCCCGTTGCCGTGGGACTCGAGTCGATTTATCGTCCCAGCACGATTCGCGAGCAAGATCACAATATGTGAAGGGGCCGCGGCCATGGTGGCGAAGAAGACCGCCGTACAGCAGCCGGCGTCCGGCGGGCCAAGAGGGGCCTCCGGCGGTGCGGCCAAGAACGTGGGCGGGAAGAAGTCCGCGCAGGGGGGCTCGGCGGGGCGGGCGGTGAAGGGGGCGGTGGAGAAGGCGGCCGCTGGGACGAAGGCCGCGGTCGAGAAGACCAAGACGGCCGTCAGGAGCGTCAAGAACGTCACGAAGGAGACGGCCGAGGGGGCGGCGGGCCGGGAGACGGGAGCCGGGAAAGCGGCGGCGGGGAAGGGGCCGGCCGGGCAGGCGCCGACCAGGCGGGCATCGGCCGCTGCGGCTCCGGCCGGCACGGCTCCGGCCAAGAAGGCTCCGGCCAAGAAGGCCGCAGCCCAGAAGGCTCCGGCCAAGAAGGCTCCGGCCAAGAAGGCCGCAGCCAAGAAAGCCGCAGCCAAGAAGGCTCCGGGCAAGAAGGCCGCAGCCAAGAAGACCCCGGCCGAGCGAGCCCCCGCGAAGAAGGCCGGGGTCGAGGAGGCGGTCTCGAAGAAGGTGGCGGAGGCCGGGAGGGTGACGGCGAAGGCGGCGGCCGGGAAGGCGCCGGTGAAGAAGGCTGCCTCGGAGAAGGGCGCTGAGGCGCCCGGCGGGAAAGCAGGCGCCAAGAAGGCCGTGGCGGGGAAGGCTCCGGCCAGGAAGGGCGTCGGCGGCAGAGGGAGGGCCGGCGGGGGCGGGGCCGTGAAGAAGGGTGCCGAAGGCGTGGCCGCGCAGGGCGCCGGAGGCGGGAGCACCACCACGAAGAGCGCGGCCGGCGCGGGCACCGCCCGGACCGGCGCGGTCACACAGGACACGGCCGGGAGCAGCACGGCCAAGAAGGCGGGCGCGGGCGGGACCGCGCCGCAGACGGGAGCGACGACGGTGGGTGCGAAGAAGACCCCTGGCACGGCCACGGCGGCGAAGACCGGCGTTCCGAAGGCACGGGCGGGCCTGGTGGAGCCCGGTGAGCTGGCGGTACGCCCGGGGGAGGACCCCTGGACGGCGGAGGAGGTCGAGGAGGCCAGGTCCGAGCTGCTGTCCGAGGAGGCGCGGCTGCGGGAGGAGATCACCTCGTCGGAGCGGTCGCTCGCCGGCCTGATGCGGGACTCCGGGGACGGCGCGGGCCACGACGAGGCGGACACCGGCAGCAAGAACATCACGCGCGAACACGAGCTGGCCCTGGCCGCCAACGCGCGCGAGATGCTCGACCAGACCGAGCGCGCCCTGGACCGCCTCGACTCCGGCACCTACGGCCTGTGCGAGAACTGCGGCGACCCCATCGGCAAGGCCAGGATGCAGGCCTTTCCGAGGGCCACCCTGTGCGTGGAGTGCAAGCAGAAGCAGGAGCGCCGGTACTGACCCCCGCCGAATGCCTCCTGAGCACGTGCGTCGCGCGAGCCGTGACGTACCCTCGTGCTCAGTCAGGCACCTAGGTTGAGGGACTCACGTGGCAGAGGCGGAGCGCATCATCGGTACGCCGGACACACCGGACGCGGCCGGGGACGGACGGGAGCGGCCCGGTTCCGGGGACACCGGCGCGCGGGCCGGCGAGTCCGGCTCCGAACCGACGGGTCCGGCCGCCGGGGCGTCCGGCACCGGCGAGCCGGAGGCCGCGGCCGGGCCCGCACCCCGGGGCAGGCGCCGGATCGCGGTGCTCTTCGCGGTGGCCCTGTTCGCCTACGCCCTCGACCTGATCAGCAAGCTGATCGTGGTGGCCAAGCTGGAGCACCACCCGCCGATCGAGATCATCGGGGACTGGCTGAGGTTCGAGGCGATCCGCAACGCGGGCGCGGCCTTCGGCTTCGGCGAGGCCTTCACCGTGATCTTCACGATGATCGCGGCGGCGGTGATCGTGGTGATCGCCCGTCTCGCCCGCAAGCTCTACAGCCTGCCCTGGGCGATCGCGCTCGGCCTGCTGCTCGGCGGGGCGCTGGGCAACCTCACCGACCGGATCTTCCGCGCGCCGGGCGTCTTCGAGGGCGCGGTCGTGGACTTCATCGCGCCCAAGCACTTCGCCGTGTTCAACCTGGCCGACTCGGCGATCGTGTGCGGCGGCATCCTGATCGTGCTGCTGTCGTTCAAGGGGCTGGACCCGGACGGCACCGTCCACAAGGACTGAGCGGCGGCCCGGGTTTTCCACAGGCTCGTACGGGCGTGCCGCAGTCGTCCGGCATACTCGACGGGTGAGCACGCTTCCCGAGATCCGTACCCTGCCCGTGCCCGACGGCCTGGAGGGCGAGCGCGTCGACGCCGCCATCTCCCGCATGTTCGGCTTCTCCCGTACCAAGGCGGCCGAGCTGGCCGGGGCGGGGAAGGTCACGGTCGACGGGTCGGTGGTCGGCAAGTCGGAGCGGGTGCACGGCGGGGCCTGGCTGGAGGTCGAGATGCCGCAGGCGCCCGCGCCGGTGCAGGTGGTGGCCGAGCCGGTCGAGGGCATGGAGATCGTGCACGACGACGACGACGTGGTCGTCATCGTCAAGCCGGTCGGCGTGGCCGCGCACCCGTCGCCGGGCTGGACCGGTCCGACCGTCATCGGAGGCCTCGCCGCCGCCGGGTACCGGATCTCCACGTCCGGCGCCGCCGAGCGCCAGGGCATCGTCCACCGGCTCGACGTGGGCACGTCGGGGCTGATGGTCGTGGCCAAGTCGGAGTACGCGTACACGTCGCTGAAGCGCCAGTTCAAGGAGCGCTCGGTCGACAAGCGGTACCACACGCTCGTCCAGGGCCACCCGGACCCGACCAGTGGCACCATCGACGCGCCCATCGGACGGCACCCGCAGCACGACTACAAGTGGGCCGTCACCGCCGAGGGCAAGCCGTCGGTGACGCACTACGACCTCATCGAGGCGTTCCGGGCCGCGTCCCTGCTCGACGTGAAGCTGGAGACCGGCCGCACTCACCAGATCCGCGTCCACATGGCCGCGCACCGGCACCCCTGCGTCGGCGACCTGACGTACGGCGCCGACCCGACGCTCGCCAAGCGGCTGCGCCTGACCCGCCAGTGGCTGCACGCGGTGCGGCTCGGCTTCGAGCACCCCGGGGACGGGCAGTGGGTGGAGTTCTCCTGCGACTACCCGGAGGACCTGCGCAGCGCCCTGGATCAGGTGCGGGAGGAGACGTACGCGTGAGCGAGCCGGGATACGCGGTGCGGGTCGCCGAGGACCCGGCCGACCGCGAGGCGTGCTTCGCGGTGCGCAAGGAGGTCTTCGTCGGCGAGCAGGGCGTGCCGGAGGACCTGGAGTACGACGCGTACGACGCCGGGGCCGTTCATGTGCTGGCGGTCCGGGAGGACGGTGTGCCGCTCGGGACCGGGCGGCTGCTGGTCGGGGAGGCGGCCGTGGCGCAGACCGGGGCCGACCCGTCCGTGGGCTCCCTCGGGCGCCTCGCCGTGGCCGCTCACGCGCGCGGGCTCGGTGTCGGTCTCGCCCTGGTGCGGGCCATCGAGGACGCGGCACGCGCACGCGGTCTCGCGGCCGTCGACCTGCACGCCCAGACGCACGCGCTCGGCTTCTACGAGCGGCTGGGCTATGTGTCCCACGGGCCGGAGTATCTGGAGGCCGGGATTCCCCATCAGGGGATGCGGCGTGCGCTCTAGCCCGTCGTGGCGGGTGCAGAAACGGTTTGTCGCGAGCGTTGCGTGGCACGCTTGAGATCAGTCGTGTGACCGTCTGACCTCCCGGAGCGCTGACCGTGGATCAGTTGGCCCTGTTGTTCGTGCTGCTGCTCGGGGCCGTGATCAGCGTCCCGGTCGGGGATCGGCTCGGGGTGCCCGCGCCGGTGCTGATGACCCTGCTCGGCATAGTCCTCGCGCTGCTCGAGTTCGTCCCGAACGTCGACATCCCGCCGGACCTGATCCTGCCGCTGCTGCTGCCGCCCCTGCTGTACGCCGCCGTGCGGCGCACCTCGTGGCGGCAGTTCGCGGCGAACAGAAGACCCATCTTCCTGCTGGCCGTGGCGCTGGTGTTCGTCACCATGGCCTGTGTGGCCGCCGCGGCCAACGCGATCGTGCCAGGCCTGCCGCTCGCCGCGGCGTTCGCGCTCGGTGCGCTGGTGGCGCCGCCGGACCCCGTCGCGGCGACCGCCGTCGCCGGGCAGCTGGGGCTGCCGCGCCGGCTGGTGTCGATCCTGGAGGGCGAGGGGCTCTTCAACGACGTGACGGCCATCGTCCTCTACCACGTGGCGATCGCCGCCGCCGTGAGCGGGACGTTCTCGCCCTGGAAGGCCGGGCTCGACCTGGTGCTGTCGGCGGTGGTGGCGGTGGCCGTCGGCCTCGCGCTCGGCTGGGGCACCAACAAGCTGATGGAACTGCTCGACGACGCCACCCTGCAGATCTCGCTGACCCTGCTGGTGCCGTACGCCTCCTACGTGATGGCCGAGGAGATGCACGGCTCCGGAGTGCTCGCCGTGCTCACCACCGCCCTGTTCCTGGCGGAGTACGGCTCCGACGCCGACGACGTCATGACGCGGCTGGCCGGGCACACGTTCTGGAACATCGTGGACACGCTCGTCACCGGCGTCGCCTTCGGGCTGGTCGGGCTGGAACTGCACAACGCCATCCACACCGCGGCCGGCCGGTGGGGCCGGCTGCTCGGGTGGGCGGCGCTGGTGGTCGGCGTGGTCGTCCTCGTACGGCTGTTGTGGCTGCTGCCGGCGACCTGGCTGACCAAACGGCTGCACGCGCGGCGGGACTACGACGAGGACATCCCCGTGAGCTGGCGCGAGACCGTGGTGATGTGGTGGTCGGGGATGCGGGGGGTGGCCTCGGTCGCGCTGGTGCTGGCCATTCCGCTGGAGACGGACTCCGGGGCGCCGTTCCCCAACCGGGACGAGATCATCTTCATCGCGTTCGGGGTGATCATGGTGACGCTGGTCGTGCAGGGGCTGACGTTGCCGTGGCTGGTGCGGCGGCTCGGGGTGAAGGCCGACACGGACGTGGAGAAGGACTTCGCGAAGACCCTGGCGGTCCGGGCGGCGAAGGCGGCCAAGCGGCGGCTGCGGGAGATCGAGGAGTCCGAGGAGCTGCCGGAGGAGCTGTCCGAGCAAATGCTGCGGCGCGCGTTCGACATCGGGGTGCGGATCAGCCCGGAAGTGGCCGAGGACGAGCGGCGTGAGGCGCATCGCGAGCGGGCGCGGCAGCTGAAGCGGATGCGGCGGATCCAGCAGGAGATGCTGAGCGCCGCGCGGCACGAGGTGCTGGCGGCGCGGAGTGAACCGGGAGCCGATCCGGAGGTGGTGGACCGGGTGCTGCGCCATCTCGACGTGCGGAGCCTGCGGTGAGTCACCCGCCCACCGCCGCCCGTGACTGCCGCTCCCGGCTCCCCGCGGGGCATGCCCGCCGTCGGCGGCGGGTGGTCCCCGCGGCCGTGCTTGGGGTTTGACGGCGGACGGCCCGGGCGGCGTAGGGTCGTCGGCCATGGCGCGGAATGTCGTGATCAGTGGTGGAGGTACGGGAATCGGACTGGCGGCGGCTCGGGTGTTCGCCGCCGACGGGGACCGGGTGCTGTTGCTCGGGCGGCGGGCCGAGGTGCTGGAGAAGGCCGGGGTGCCCGGCGCGCTGACGTACGCCGCCGACCTCGCCGAGCCTGCGGACGTGCGCGGTGTCGCCCGGTTCGTGGAGCGGGAGTTCGGCGCCGTGGACGTGCTCGTGCACAGCGCCGGGGGCAGCGGGCTGCTCGAACCGGACACCCCCGGTGACGATCCGCTCGACGCCGTCGCGCACGCCTGGACCGTGAACTTCAGGCTCAACACCCTGACCGCGGTCCTGCTCACCGAGGCGCTGAAGCCGCGCCTCGCCGAGCCCGGCGGGCGGGTGCTGTTCCTGGGCTCCATCGCCGCCTACCGCGGGTCGGGGAGCGGGGCGTACGCGGCGGCCAAGGCGGGCCTGCACCCGTACGCCCATGACCTGGCCCGCGCTCTGGGGCCGCGCGGCATCACGGTGAACGTGGTCGCGCCCGGCTACATCGAGGACACCGGGTTCTTCGGGGGCGCGATGGGCGAGGAGCGGCGGGCCCGGCTGGTCGGCGAGACCTCCAACGGGCGGGCCGGAACGCCCGGGGACGTCGCCGGGACGCTGCACTGGCTCGCCTCGCCGGCCGCCGGGCACATCACGTCGCAGATCATCCAGGTCAACGGCGGCGCCGAGCGCGGGCACTGAAGCCCGGCAGAGGAGGACGGCCGCGCGCCGGTGCGGGCGGCCGTCCTCCCCGGTGTGCGGCCCTGGCCGGGCGTCCTCAGCGCTCCGTGCGGGGCGAGCCGTGGTAGCGGCGCTGGACCGGGACGCCGTCCGACGCGGACGGCCGGTCTCCGTTGCGCGACGGGTGGTGGCCGTTCCGGGGCGGTGGCAGCACCGCGTCCGCCGTGTTGACCCGGGGCAGGGCGTACGGGTGCTCGTCGGCCAGCCAGCGGATCATCCGCTCGCGGACCGCGACCCGCACCGTCCAGATGTCGTCGGCGTCCTTGGCGGTCACCAGGGCGCGTACCTGCATGGTGTTCGGGGTGGTGTCCGTGACGGACAGGTCGTAGGCACGGCCGTCCCAGGCCGGGCACTCGCGCAGGATGTCGCGGAGCTTGTCGCGCATCGCCTCCACGGGGGCGGTGTGGTCCAGGTGCCAGAAGACGATGCCGGTCATCTGCGGCGTGCCCCGCGACCAGTTCTCGAACGGCTTGGACGTGAAGTACGACACGGGCATGGTGATCCGCCGTTCGTCCCAGGTGCGCACGGCCAGGAAGGTCAGCGTGATCTCCTCGACCGTGCCCCACTCGCCGTCCACGACCACGGTGTCCCCGATGCGCACCATGTCGCCGAAGGCGATCTGGAACCCGGCGAACATGTTGCTCAGCGTGGACTGGGCGGCGACACCGGCGACGATGCCGAGGATGCCGGCCGAGGCCAGCAGCGAGGCGCCGGCCGCCTTGAACGCCGGGAAGGTCAGCAGCATGCTCGCCGCGGCCACCACGCCGACGATCGCGGACACCACCCGCATGATCAGCGTGACCTGGGTGCGCACCCGGCGGACCCGGGCCGGGTCGCGGTGCGCCCGGCCATGGGCGTACCGGCTGTACGACGTCTCGACGATCGCCGCCGCGATGCGGATCACCAGCCAGGCGCTCGATCCGATCAGCACCAGGGTCAGGACCCGGCCGACGGCCTCCTGGCGGCTCTGCAGCAGGTCCGCCTCGTCGTAGGACCCTCTCAGCAGGGCGGCGCACAGCACGAGCTGGTAGGGGATGCGGGCACGGCGGAGCAGACCCCACAGCGGGGTGTCGTGGTGCCGTTCGTCGGCCTTGCGCAGCAGGAAGTCGGTGGCCCAGCCGATCACCAGCGTGAGCACGACCGAGCCACCGACCACGATCAGCGGTCGTAGCAGGTTCTCCATGCCCCCGAACCTAACCGGCTCGCCGGGGGCATGAACATGTGACTTCGGCGGCGTCCTGGGTACTGCCGCGATCCGGGCCCGTCACACCCGGCTGGCACCATGGCCTCATGAACATCATGCTCTTTCACTCGACCTACGGACTGCGGCCCGCGGTGCACCAGGCCGCTGACCGGCTGCGCTCGGCCGGTCACGAGGTGTGGACGCCCGACCTCTTCGAGGGGCGTACGTTCGAGACCGTCGAGGAGGGCATGGAGCACAACGAGAAGACCGGCAAGGAGGAGCTGCTGAAGCGGGCCGTGCTGGCCGCCGCGCCCTACTCGGAGCGCGGGCTCGTGTACGCCGGATTCTCGCTCGGCGCCTCCATCGCCCAGACCCTCGCCCTCGGCGACGACAAGGCCCGCGGCCTGCTGCTCCTGCACGGCACGTCGGACATCGCGCCGGGCGTCACGGTGGACGGGCTGCCGGTCCAGCTGCACGTGGCGGAGCCGGACCCGTTCGAGACGGACGACTGGCTGAGCGCCTGGTACCTGCAGATGGGCCGCACGGGCGCCGACGTGGAGGTGTACCGCTACGCCGGGGCGGGCCACCTCTACACCGACCCCGGCCTGCCCGACTACGACGCCGAGGCGGCCGAGGCCACCTGGCGGGTGGCCCTCGGCTTCCTCGACTCGCTCTAGCGGGCGGTCAGCACTTCTTGGGCGGGTTCACCAGCGACGCGAAGTGCCCGGACCAGACCCAGCCCACCGGCTGCGAGTCATAGATCCGGAACCACATGTTGCCCGACGGGGTGGCGGTGGTGGAGCACGCGATCCGCAGGGTCGTCCCCCGCGGCTCCGTGCGGTACCGCGTCGACGAGGACGTGGGCTTGGCGTAGACGGGCGCCTTGGCGCTCAGCACGGTCAGGCTGACGTAGGCCGGCGCGGCCGGGCGGGACTGCTTCGCCTCGGCGGCGGTGGCGGTGCCGCCGGCCAGGGCCAGGGCGGCGACCAGCACGGCGGACTTCTTCACGACACCTCGGGGGGTGGCCATGTGACTCCTGTCTCCTCTTGCGTTGACGATCCGTCAACGCAAGAGGAGATGAGGACTTCGGGCAGGAGGTTGCCCGTCGTCGGCCCGGCCCCGACGTGACTCCGGTTACACCGGGTCGTACACGCGCTCCATCTTCTGCGTGCCGCTGCGTGTGCGGTAGGAGCGGGACCACCTGGCCGTCGCGTCACGCTTCGCGCGGTCGGAGATCACGTAGTAGTCCATCTGCGCGCGCTCGGCGGTGATGTCCAGGACGCCGAAGCCGTGACGGTCGGTGTCGACCCAGTGGACGTGCCGGTTGGCCGCGCGGATCACCGGCGCGGCGACCGCGGAGACGGTGCCCTCCGGGACCTTGACGATGTCGTCGAGGTTGTCCGAGGTGACCGAGGTGACGACGAACTCCGTGGCGGCCGACGGGGAGAGCGGGTACGTGCCCGCGTCCACCGGGACGTCGTTGGCCCAGGCCATGTGGATGTCGCCGGTGAGGAAGACCGTGTTGCGGATCGCGTTGGCGCGCAGGTGGGCCAGGATCTCGCGGCGGTCGTCGGTGTAGCCGTCCCACTGGTCGGTGTTGAGGGCGAGGCCCTCCTGCGGCAGGCCCAGCAGCTCGGCCAGCGGCCCCAGCAGGTCGGCGGAGAGCGAGCCGATGGCGAACGGCGAGATCATCACGGAGTTGCCGACCAGCCGCCAGGTGGTGTCGGACGCCTTCAGGCCCGCCTTGAGCCAGTCGAGCTGGGCGCGGCCGGTGAGGGTGCGGTCCGGGTCGTCGACCTCGCCGTTGCCGGCCTTGACCTGCTGGGAACGGAAGGAACGCAGGTCAAGCAGCGAGAGGTCGGCCAGCTTGCCGAAGCGCAGCCGGCGGTAGGTGGTGCCGGCGATGGCGGGCCGCACCGGCATCCACTCGAAGTAGGCCTGCTTGGCGGCGGCCTGGCGGGCGGGCCAGGTGCCCTCGGCGCCCTCCGTGTGGTTCTCGGCGCCGCCCGACCAGGCGTCGTTGGCCAGCTCGTGGTCGTCCCAGATCGCCACGACCGGGGCTGCCGCGTGCAGCGCCTGGAGGTCCGGGTCCGTCTTGTAACGGGCGTGCCGGGCGCGGTAGTCGGCGAGCGTGACGATCTCGTGGGCCGGGACGTGCGGGCGGACGACCTTGCCGCGGGTGCCGTACTCGCCGGTGCCGTACTCGTAGATGTAGTCGCCCAGGTGCAGCCAGGCGTCCAGGTCGCCGCGGGCCGCGAGGTGGCGGTACGGGGCGAAGTACCCGGCCTCCCAGTTGGCGCAGGAGACCACGCCGAAGCGCAGGCCCGTGACGGCCGCGTCGGGCGCGGGAGCGGTGCGGGTGCGGGCGGCGGGGGAGTCGGTGCCGCCGGCGGAGAAGCGGAACCAGTAGTCCGTGCCCGGCTCCAGGCCGCGGATGTCGGCCTTCACGGTGTGGTCGGAGGCGGCGGTGGCGGTCGTGGAGCCCTTGGCGACGACGTTCGTGAACGCCTTGTCCCGGGCGACCGTCCAGGCGACCTCGGTGTCCGGGCCGATCCCGGATCCGGGTATCGCCTCGGGAACGGGCGTGACACGGGTCCACAGCAGGACGCCGTCCGGCAGTGGGTCGCCGGAGGCCACGCCGTGCAGGAAGGCCGGAGCCTGGTCGACGGCGCGCGCGGGCAGGGTTGCCGCCAGCGGCCCGGCCAGGACAGCAGTCGCCGCCGCGGCCTTGACGACCGTACGGCGGCGCGGGGTGAGGGAGTTGAGGCCCTCGGACGTGTTCGATGATCTGTAGCGACTGGTCACGAGCGATCAGGTTACTGGTCGGTATGCGCCGGAGCGGGCGAACTTCCGGAAGTTCGCCCGCTCTTCACATGCCGGCCGGTCCGCGGCCCGCCGTCACTTCTTCAGGGCCTCGCCCACGACCCGGTTGAAGTCGGCCACCGTCATCAGCGGCGTGCCCTGGCTGTCGGCGGTGAGCTGCTTGCCGTCCATCACGAAGCCCGGCGTGCCGGTGACGCCGTCCTTGTTGTCGTCGAAGGTCTTCGACATGGCCATCGCCCAGGCGTCGTAGGTGCCCTTCTCGACGGCGTCCTGGAACTTCTTGTTGCCCTTCAGCTCCGGGACGCTGTTCGCGACCTTGATCAGGTAGCTGTCCTTCTTGAACTCGTCGGTCGTCTCCTCCGGGTGGAACTTCGCGGAGTACAGGGCGGCCTTGTAGTCGAGGAACGCCTGGTCGCTGACGTTCAGCGCGGCGCCCAGGGCGCTCAGCGCGTTCTTGGAGCCCTCGCCGTTGTCCTTGTCGTCGATGAAGGTGGCGCCGATGAACTGCATCTTGTACTTGCCGTCGTCGATGTCCTTCTTCACGGTCGGGCCGACGACCTGCTCGAACTGGGCGCACACCGGGCAGCGCGGGTCCTCGTAGACCTTCAGGGTCTTCTTCGCCGAGTCCTTGCCGATGACGACCGTGGTGCCGTCGGTGCCCGTGGTGTTGGCCGGGGCGACGACCTTGGCGTCCTTCTGGGCCTCCCAGTAGCTGGGCTTGTTGGCCTGGACGACCGCGTAGCCGATGCCGCCGGCTATCGCGAGGACGCCGACGACGGAGCAGGCGACGATGATCTGCCGCCTGGCCTTCGCCCGCTTGGCCTCGCGCTCGCGCTCGACGCGCAGCCGCTCGCGGGCCGCCATCTTCGCCGCCTGGCTGTTCCGCTTGCTCATGGTGATGTTCTCCGTGGGGGACGCGCACACGTCGTGTGCGGGATACGTAAGGGGACTGCTCGTGCTCGAAAGCGCCGTGCGCGACGGCGGGTGCCTCAGACGAGGGCGGGCGAGCACGGCGGTCCACGCCGTCCCAGGGAGTACGCCAGAACCAGGTCGCGGGCGGTGGACGTGCGGCCGGCGGGGCGCGAGGGCAGCCGGCGGCCGGCCGGCCGCCGCCGTACCGTCACCGCGGCGACCGCCAGCAGCAACGGCCGGAACGTCGTCGCCGTCACCGCCCGCAGCAGCTGGGCCAGGGCCCGCTCGCCGCGGCGCAGCCAGACGGCGGCGGTGAGGCCGACGCCGAGGTGCGCGCCGAGCAGCAGCCAGGCCGTGGCCGGGTCGGCGTGGGCGACCACGGCCGCCAGCCGTTCCGTGCCGGTGGCGCCGGCCATCCGGGCCAGCGGTGTGCCGACCTCGCCGCCGCCGCACAGCACGTCCAGGCCGACCGAGCGCAGCGGGCCCGCGACCGGGCCGCCCGCGCGGCCGTAGCAGGCGTGCTGCCCCGTGGTGAACACCGTGTCGGCGGCCAGCTCCAGCGGGATCAGCAGGGCCGCGATCCGCCCGAAGGAGCGCTCACGGCCCGCCAGCGCGTAGGCGAGGACGAACACGGCGGCGGCGACCGCCGCCACCGTGCCCACCGGCAGCGGGGCCCGGGACAGCAGCACGTGCGACGCGGTGCTGAGCGTCACGACCACGGCCGTGAACAGCGCCGCGCGCACGGCTCTGAGCGGGGTCCCGGATATGTCCATAGCGAGAGAAGAGTCTGTCACGGGGACCCGTAAGGGACCCCTAAAGGATGCCTGTGTGAGCTTCTTCCGTCACAGACCCGGGATCCGGCCGTTGCGGAAGAGGTCCACGAAGGTCTGGTGGTCGGCACGCGCGCGTGCGCCGTAGCCGTGCGCGAAGTCGACCAGCAGGGGCGCGAAGCCCTCCTCGTCGGCCGCGATAGCCGCGTCGATGGCCCGCTCGGTGGAGAACGGCACCAGGGACTCGCCGGACTGGTCGTCCGCCGCCGCGTGCATCGCGGCCGTCGCCCGGCCGAGGTCCGCCATCACCTGGGCGATCTCCTCCGGGTCGTCGATGTCGCCCCAGTCGAGGTCCACCGCGTACGGCGAGACCTCGGCGACCAGATGGCCCGCGCCGTCCAGCTCGGTCCAGCCCAGCCACGGGTCGGCGTGCGCCTGGAGGGCGCGCTGGGAGATGACCGTGCGGTGCCCCTCGTGCTGGAAGTAGTCGCGGATCGCCCGGTCCGTGACGTGCCGGGAGACAGCCGGGGTCTGGGCCTGCTTGATGTAGATCACGACATCGTTCTCCAGGGCGTCGCTGTGGCCCTCCAGGAGGATGTTGTACGACGGCAGCCCCGCCGAGCCGATCCCGATGCCGCGGCGGCCGACGACGTCCTTCACGCGGTAGGAGTCGGGGCGGGCCAGGGAGCTGTCCGGGAGCGTCTCCAGATAGCCGTCGAAGGCGGCGAGGACCTTGTAGCGCGTGGCCGCGTCCAGCTCGACCGAGCCGCCGCCCGGCGCGAAGCGGCGCTCGAAGTCGCGGATCTCCGTCATCGACTCCAGCAGCCCGAAGCGGGTCAGCGAGCGGGCGTCGCGCAGCGCGTCGAGCAGCGGCCCCTGCGCGGTGTCCAGCGTGAACGGCGGCACCTCGTCGCTCTTCGCCCCCGTGGCCAGGGCGTGGATCCGCTCCCGGTACGCGCCCGCGTACACCCGCACCAGCTCGGTGATCTGCTCGTCGCTGAGCGCCTTGGCGTACCCGATCAGCGCGATGGACGCGGCCAGGCGCGCCAGGTCCCATGTGAAGGGGCCCACGTAGGCCTCGTCGAAGTCGTTGACGTTGAAGATCAGGCGACCGTTCGCGTCCATGTACGTGCCGAAGTTCTCCGCGTGCAGGTCGCCGTGGATCCACACGCGCGAGGTGCGCTCGTCCAGGTACGGGCCGCTCAGGAGGCCCTCGCGGTCGAGGTCGTGGTAGAAGAGGCACGCCGTGCCCCGGTAGAAGGCGAAGGCCGAGGCCGCCATCTTCCGGAACTTCACGCGGAACGCGGCCGGGTCGGCGGCCAGGAGCTCGCCGAAGGCGGTGTCGAAGACGGCGAGGATCTCCTCGCCGCGGTGCTCGCCGTCGAGCTGCGGGAACGACATCGCTGGGTGCCTCCTGGTGCATGCGTCTCAGGGCGGCAGGTCCGCCCTCTGCCTAACGTGCGGGGGTACGCGCGAGTGCCCACGGCCCCCGCACGAAGGTACGCGGGTCGGGCCCCCCGCGTGTCACTGCCGAGGCATAGACTTCGACGCTGTCCCCCAGACTGTCCGCAGCCTGTCGGACCCCATTCGACCCGTGTTCTTCCTGGAGGCCGCAGCCGTGTCAAAGCCGCCGTTCACGCACCTGCACGTCCACACCCAGTACTCGCTGCTGGACGGTGCCGCGCGGCTGAAGGACATGTTCGACGCGTGCAACGAGATGGGCATGACGCACATCGCCATGTCCGACCACGGCAACCTCCACGGGGCGTACGACTTCTACCACTCCGCGCAGAAGGCCGGGATCACCCCGATCATCGGGATCGAGGCCTATGTCGCGCCCGAGTCCCGCCGCAACAAGCGCAAGATCCAGTGGGGCCAGCCGCACCAGA
This sequence comes from Streptomyces sp. NPDC094143, assembly GCF_040303825.1. Classification (NCBI taxonomy): domain Bacteria; kingdom Bacillati; phylum Actinomycetota; class Actinomycetes; order Kitasatosporales; family Streptomycetaceae; genus Streptomyces; species Streptomyces sp. NPDC094143. The sequence goes on along the minus strand of NZ_JBEOTZ010000009.1, from coordinate 155,320 downwards.
AGCGGGACGACGTCTCCGGTTCCGGTGGTTACACCCACAAGACGATGTGGGCCGTGAACAAGACCGGTCTGCACAACCTCTTCCGGCTGTCCTCCGACGCCTACGCCGAGGGCTGGCTGCAGAAGTGGCCCCGGATGGACAAGGAGACCATCGCCCAGTGGTCCGAGGGCATCGTCGCCTCCACCGGCTGCCCCTCCGGCGAGGTCCAGACCCGGCTGCGCCTCGGTCACTTCGACGAGGCCCTCAAGGCCGCCGCCGACTACCAGGACATCTTCGGCAAGGACCGCTACTTCCTGGAGCTGATGGACCACGGCATCGAGATCGAGCACCGGGTCCGCGACGGCCTGCTGGAGATCGGCAGGAAGCTCGGCATCCCCCCGCTGGTGACCAACGACTCGCACTACACCTACGCGCACGAGGCGACCGCCCACGACGCGCTGCTGTGCATCCAGACCGGCAAGAACCTCTCCGACCCGGACCGCTTCAAGTTCGACGGCACCGGCTACTACCTGAAGTCCACGGACGAGATGTACGCCATCGACTCCTCGGACGCCTGGCAGGAGGGCTGCGCCAACACCCGGCTGATCGCCGAGATGGTCGACACCACGGGCATGTTCCAAAAGCGCGACCTCATGCCCAAGTTCGACATCCCCGAGGGGTACACGGAGGTCAGCTGGTTCCGCGAGGAAACCATGCGCGGCATGCACCGCCGCTTCCCGGACGGCATCCCGGACGACCGCATGAAGCAGGTCGAGTACGAGATGGACACCATCATCTCGATGGGCTTCCCGGGCTACTTCCTCGTGGTCGCCGACTTCATCATGTGGGCCAAGAAGCAGGGCATCGCCGTCGGCCCCGGCCGCGGCTCCGCGGCCGGCTCGATCGTCGCCTACGCCCTCGGCATCACCGACCTCGACCCCATCCCGCACGGCCTGATCTTCGAGCGGTTCCTCAACCCCGAGCGCATCTCCATGCCCGATGTCGACATCGACTTCGACGAGCGCCGGCGCGTCGAGGTGATCCGGTACGTGACGGAGAAGTACGGCGCCGACAAGGTCGCCATGATCGGCACGTACGGCACCATCAAGGCCAAGAACGCGATCAAGGACTCCGCGCGCGTGCTGGGCTACCCGTACGCGATGGGCGACCGCATCACCAAGGCCATGCCCGCCGACGTCCTCGGCAAGGGCATCAACCTGGACGGCATCACCGACCCGAACCACCCCCGCTACTCGGAGGCGGGCGAGGTCCGGGCGATGTACGAGAACGAACCGGACGTGAAGAAGGTCATCGACACCGCCAAGGGCGTCGAGGGCCTGGTGCGGCAGATGGGCGTGCACGCCGCCGGCGTGATCATGTCCAGCGAGACCATCACCGACCACGTGCCCGTCTGGGTCCGGCACACCGACGGCGTGACCATCACGCAGTGGGACTACCCGAGCTGTGAGTCGCTCGGCCTGCTGAAGATGGACTTCCTGGGCCTGCGCAACCTGACGATCATGGACGACGCCGTCAAGATGGTGAAGTCCAACAAGGGGATCGACATCGATCTCCTGAGCCTCCCGCTCGACGACCCGACGACCTTCGAACTGCTCCAGCGCGGAGACACCCTCGGCGTCTTCCAGTTCGACGGCGGGCCCATGCGCTCCCTGCTCCGGCTGATGAAGCCGGACAACTTCGAAGACATCTCCGCCGTGTCGGCCCTGTACCGCCCGGGCCCGATGGGCATGAACTCCCACACGAACTACGCGCTGCGCAAGAACGGCCAGCAGGAGATCACGCCCATCCACCCCGAGCTGGAGGAGCCGCTCAGGGAGGTCCTCGACGTCACCTACGGCCTGATCGTCTACCAGGAGCAGGTGCAGAAGGCGGCCCAGATCATCGCCGGCTACTCGCTCGGCGAGGCCGACATCCTCCGCCGCGTGATGGGCAAGAAGAAGCCCGAGGAACTGGCGAAGAACTTCGTCCTCTTCCAGGAGGGCGCCCGCAAGAAGGGCTACAGCGACGAAGCCATCCAGGCCCTGTGGGACGTGCTGGTCCCCTTCGCCGGCTACGCCTTCAACAAGGCGCACTCCGCCGCGTACGGACTCGTCTCGTACTGGACGGCCTACCTCAAGGCGAACCACCCCGCCGAGTACATGGCCGCGCTCCTGACGTCCGTGAAGGACGACAAGGACAAGTCGGCCGTCTACCTCAACGAGTGCCGCCGCATGGGCATCCGGGTGCTCCCGCCGAACGTCAACGAGTCGATGTCCAACTTCGCGGCCCAGGGCGACGACGTGATCCTCTTCGGCCTGTCCGCCGTCCGCAACGTCGGCACGAACGTGGTCGAGTCGATCATCCGCTGCCGCAAGGCCAAGGGGAAGTACACGTCCTTCCCGGACTACCTCGACAAGGTGGAGGCGGTGGTCTGCAACAAGCGCACCACCGAATCGCTGATCAAGGCCGGCGCCTTCGACTCCCTGGGCCACACCCGCAAGGGCCTCACCGCCCAGTACGAGCCGATGATCGACAACGTGGTCGCGGTCAAGCGCAAGGAGGCCGAGGGGCAGTTCGACCTCTTCGGCGGCATGGGCGAGGCCGAGACCAGCGAGCCGGGCTTCGGGCTCGACGTGGAGTTCTCCACCGACGAGTGGGACAAGACCTATCTGCTCGCCCAGGAGCGGGAGATGCTCGGTCTGTACGTCTCCGACCACCCGTTGTTCGGCCTGGAGCACATCCTGTCCGACAAGGCCGACGCGGGCATCTCCCAGCTGACCGGCGGTGAGCACGCGGACGGGGCGGTCGTCACCATCGGCGGCATCATCTCCGGCCTGCAGCGCAAGATGACCAAGCAGGGCAACGCCTGGGCGATCGCCACCGTGGAGGACCTCGCCGGCTCCATCGAGTGCATGTTCTTCCCCGCGACCTACCAGCTCGTCTCGACTCAACTCGTCGAGGACGCCGTGGTGTTCGTCAAGGGCCGCCTGGACAAGCGCGAGGACGTGCCGCGGCTGGTCGCGATGGAGCTGATGGTCCCGGACCTGTCCAACGCCGGCACCAACGCGCCCGTGGTCCTCACGATCCCGGCCACCCGGGTCACCCCGCCGCTGGTCAGCCGGCTCGGCGAGGTGCTCAGCCACCACAAGGGCGACAGCGAGGTCCGGATCAGGCTCCAGGGGCCGACCAAGACGACCGTGCTGCGCCTGGACCGGCACCGGGTCAAGCCCGACCCGGCGCTCTTCGGCGACCTGAAGGTGCTGCTCGGCCCGTCCTGCCTGGCGGGCTGACCGAGGCGCCGCGGGCGGCTCTTGACGCGCGTGAGGGGCGTACCCGGTACCTGGTACGCCCCTCACGCATGCGCGTGGGTCCAAAACCCGTCACACAGATGTCAGTTGTGGCCGAAGCTGCGCTTCCGCTTGCGGGAGGCCACGTCGCCGGGGGTCAGCTCGACCTCGGTCTGGGGCTCCGCCTGAGCCGCGGGGCTGCGGTCCGCCCGCTGCCCGCGCTCGGTCGGACGCTGCTGCTTACGGTCACGGTTCTTGTTCTTGGCCATGGTGATGCCTCCTGTGGGGGATCTAGGGGCCAGGGCCGGGACCAGATTCACACAGGCCGACAACGATCGCATGTCGGACAATTACCCTGCGTGACAGGGGGAGTCGGAGCGGGGCGCGGCGAAACGCCACGCCGAAGATCGAGTTCCGGCCGTTAACCTCCGCGCCGTCGGGCAGACTCGAAGGAAGCCCGAAACAAACCTCCCGGGAAGAGGGTGAGTCGCGTGGACCGCTGCATCGTCCTGGTGGACGCCGGGTATCTGCTGGGAGCCGCGGCGAGTCTCCTCGCCGGGGAGCCCTCGCGGTCCCGCATCACGGTCGACCACACAGCCCTCATCCAGGGGCTGCGTGAGCGTGCCGAATCCGACACACAGCAGCCGTTGCTGCGCATCTACTGGTTCGACGGCGCCCCCGACCGCGTCCCGCAGCCCGAACACCGCAGGCTGCGCGTGATGCCCCGGGTCACCGTCCGGCTCGGCGCCCTGACCCGCAGCGACGGCCGCTGGGCGCAGAAGGGCGTGGACGCCGCCATGCACGCCGAGCTGACCGAACTGGCCCGCAACCGCGCCTGCTCCGACGTCGTCCTGGTCACCGGCGACGGTGACCTGCTGCCGGGCATGATGGCCGCCAAGGAACACGGCGTCGCCGTCCACCTGTGGGCCGTCCAGGCCGCCGACGGCGACTACAACCAGTCCGAGGACCTGGTCGCCGAGGCCGACGAGCGCCGCGTCCTGGACCGCACGTGGATCACCAAGGCCGTCCGCGCCAAGGACTACTCGGGGGTGTGCGCCCCGCAGCCCGCGCCCCGGCCCGAGATCGCCGCGATCCTCTCCGCGCCGCTGCCCGACTCCGCCCTCGCCGCCCCGGCCGAGCGGTCCGCCCCGCAGCCCCCGCACCCGGTGCCCGGGCCCGGCCAGAACGGCGGCGAGGAACGGGTGCCCGCCGCCAAAGGGGTCCCCACGCCCAAAGACCTGGCCGCCCTGCGCGCCCCCGGCACCCAGCCCGCCCAGCCCCCCGCCTCCGCCACCCTGCGCTGGTCCTCCGACAAAGGCTGGGTCGACCGGCCCGCGGCCGAGCCCCCCGAGGCCGCCTCGATGCCGACGCTCGCCCAGCTGACCACCGCCGAGCAGCGCTGGGCCGACCGTGAGGAGGACATCACCACGGTCGGCGGCGACCCCTTCGAGGTGGGCCAGGTCTTCGCCCGGCGCTGGGTGGAACGCCTCGGCGACCAGAGCCACCTGCAGAAACTGTCCGGGATGTACCCGCGCATCCCGCACCGGGTCGACGGCGAGCTGCTGCGCTACGCCGCCCGGTTCGGCCTGCTCGCCCACAAGGACGACCAGATCGACGAACGCGACCGTTACGCCATCCGGGCCGGCTTCTGGAAGGAGATCGGCGTGCGCACGGGTGTGGAGCACGCCCCGGTCGGCGACTGAGGCTCTGCCGGCGGATTTCCCGCCGCGGGCCGACCCGAGAGCGGACCGGGGCCGCCGACCCCGTAGTCTCGTCCCTTGTGAGTAAGCGCGCGGCACAGGCATTTCGGCACGATGGCGACATCGTGTGCGCGGTGCGCGGGCTGACCAAGACCTATCCGGCGGTCCGGGGCCGGCGCGGCGCGCCCGCAACCCCCGAGGTCCGGGCCACGGACGACGTACGGCTGGAGATCCGCCGCGGCGAGATCTTCGGCCTGCTCGGCCCGAACGGCGCCGGCAAGTCCACCCTCGTACGGCAGCTCACCGGGCTGATGCGGCCCGACACCGGCAGTGTGGAGATCCTCGGGCACGACATCGTGCGCCACCCGGAGCGGGCCGCGCGCATCCTCGCCTACCTCGGCCAGGAGTCGACCGCCCTCGACGAACTGACCGTGTCGCTCGCCGCCGAGACCACCGGGCGGCTGCGCGGCCTGGACGTCCGGCGGGCGCGGGCCGAGCGGGACGCCGTCCTCGACGAACTCGGCCTCACACCCCTCGCGGGACGCCCGCTGAAGAAGCTCTCCGGCGGCCAGCGGCGGCTGGCGTGCTTCGCCGCCGCGCTGGTGGGGGAGCGGCCGCTGCTCGTGCTCGACGAGCCGACCACCGGCATGGACCCGGTGGCGCGGCGGGCCGTGTGGTCCGCGGTCGACCGGCGGCGGGCCGAGCACGGCACGACCGTGCTGCTCGTCACCCACAACGTCATCGAGGCCGAGACCGTGCTGGACCGGGTGGCCGTCCTGGACCGGGGGCGGGTGATCGCCTGCGACACGCCCGCCGGGCTCAAGGAACAGGTCGCCGGTGAGGTGCGGGTGGACCTGGTGTGGCGGGACACGGCTCCGCTGCACGTGCCCGAGGTGGCCGCGCTGCGGGACCGGGCCGTGGAGTCGGGCCGCCGCTGGACGCTCCGGCTCGGACCCGAGGAGGCCCGGACGGTCGTCGCGACCGTCACCGGAGGCGCCGCCTTCGCCGCCCTGGACGACTTCACGCTGGCCACGCCGAGCCTGGAGGACGTCTACCTGGCGCTGGGCGGTGCCGCGCAGCAGGGGCTGGTGAAGGCGTGAGGGACGTGAGGAACACCGAGGCCTTGAGTGCGTGGGCCGCCGCGTACGTACCGAACAGGGCGACTGCCGCAGTGGACCCGACGAAGGGGAGCAGCGCGACGTGAGTGTCGTACCCGCCGATGTCCTGCCGGGCAGTGCCCTGGCCGTGGAGGAGCCCGCCGCGGGCGCGGCCGAGCTCGGGCCCCGGGCGCGGCTGTGGCCGTCGCTGGCGGCCGTGTACCGGGCGCAGCTCTCCCGGGCGCGGGTCGCGCGGATCCCGCTGCTGTTCGTGGCGACCTTCCAGTCGATCGGCATCATGATCTTGATGCGCGGGGTCGTGGACGACGCGGCCGAGGCGCAGGCGGTCGTCGCCGGCTCGTCGGTCCTCGTGGTCGCCTTCGTCGCGCTGAACCTGCTGGCGCAGTACTTCGGGCAGCTGCGCGCCAGCGGCGGGCTCGACCACTACGCGACCCTGCCGGTGCCGCCCGCGGCGGTGGTGCTCGGCGCGGCGGGCGCGTACGCGTCCTTCACCGTGCCCGGGACGGTCGTGACGGCGGTGTTCGGCTGTGTGCTGTTCGGGCTGCCGCTGGCCCATCTGTGGATCCTCATGGCCGTGATCCCGCTGGCGGGCGCCGCGCTCGCCGGCCTCGGGGCCGCGCTGGGGCTGCTCGCGCCGCGGCCGGAGCTGGCCACGCTGCTCGGGCAGCTGGGCATGTCGGCGGCGCTGCTGCTGGGCGTGCTGCCGGCGGACCGGATGCCGGAGGCCGTGCGCTTCGCGCGGGACCTGCTGCCGTCGACGTACGGCGTGGAGGCGTTCGCGCGCACGTTCGGGGCGGACCCCGACTGGGCGTTCGTGCTCGGTGATCTCGCCGTCTGCGGTGGGGTGGGTGTCTTCTCGCTGGCCGTGGCGACCTGGGCGTACCGGCGGGCGGCCGTCCGGTGAGCGGGGAGGGGTCGTCCGGTGACGCGGCGCACAGGCGGGCCTGGCACGATGGCAGGGTGACCGCACCACTGACTCCGCCACCGCCACCGCACGACCGTTCCGCTCAGGGACCGTGGCAGCCGCCGGCCGGGGCGCCCGGGGCGTCCGGAGCTCCGGCTCCCGGCTCTCAGCAAGCCGAGTACGCCGAGTACACCGGGCACGGCTGGTACGGACAGGACGGCCCCGGGATGAGGACCGAAGTGCGCGAGGCCGGGCTGGTCGCCCTGGCCGTGGCGCTCGGCGGGGTGCTGCTGGGCGTGCTGTGGTGGTGGCTCGCGCCGCACGTGCCGCTGGTCGGGGACGTGACGGACGGGACCTGGGTCGTCTACCTCAAGGACACCGAAGGGGAGCAGGCCGTCGGGGTGGACGGGACGTTCACCCTGCTCGGGCTGGGCTTCGGCCTCGTGAGCGCGCTGGCGGTGTTCCTGCTGCGGCGGCGCGGGGGTGTGCCGCTGGTGGTGGGCCTGGCCGTCGGCGGGCTGCTCGGGTCGCTGCTGGCCTGGCGGGTCGGGGTGTGGCTCGGGCCCGCGGAGGACGTCGTCGCGCACGCCCGTGAGGTGGGGCGGGGCGTGACGTTCTCCGCGCCGCTGAAGCTGGGGGCGAAGGGGGCGCTGCTGGCGTGGCCGCTCGCCGCGCTGGTCGTGCATCTGGGGCTCACGGCGTTGTTCGGGCCCCGGGACCCCGAGCCGGAGTTCGAGCACGGGGCTTATCCGCCGCAGCCGGCAGGCTAGTGCTCGGCGTGGTGCCGAGCTCGGGGGCGTTGCCGAGCCCGGCGTAGGGGGGTGCCTCCTGCGCCCGGACTGCCCGCGGGCTACACGCGGCCGATCGGCGCCAGCACCGCCCCCGTCAGTTTCGCCAGGGTCTGCGGGGCCAGTTCCACCTCTAGGCCTCTCCTGCCCGCCGACACGCAGATGGTGGCGTGGGCCGACGCCGACGCGTCCAGGACCGTCGGGAGCTTCTTGCGCTGGCCCAGCGGTGAGATGCCGCCCCGGACGTAGCCCGTCGTGCGTTCCGCCAGGGTCGGGTCGGCCATCGTCGCGCGTTTGCCGCCGACCGCCGCCGCCAGGGCCTTCAGGTCCAGCTGGCCCGCCACCGGCACCACGGCGACCGTCAGGGCGCCGTCGACGTCCGCGACCAGGGTCTTGAAGACGCGGTCGGGGGAGACGCCCATCGCCTCGGCCGCCTCCTCGCCGTAGGAGGGGTGCGCGGGGTCGTGGTCGTAGGAGTGGACCGTGTACTCCGCTCCCGCCGCCGTGAGGGCCACCGTCGCGGGGGTGCCGCCGGACTGCTGCTTCTTCGACTTCTTCGCCATCCCGGTCCGCTTCAGTTGAGACTCGTCGGGCTCCGCGTCAGGTCCGACGCGGGCAACGACGGCAGACTACGGATGATCGCCGTCTCGGAGCGAAGGAGTTTCAGCTCGTCGCGCAGCCGGGAGGCCGTGTCGGGGGCCTGGAGCAGGCGCTGCTTGGTCGGGGTGTCCAGCATCATCGCCGCCGCCACCAGGTACGACACCACGCCCGGCTCGTCGGGCAGGTCGGCGCCGGTCGTCAGGGAGCGTTCCCGCGCTCCGGCCAGTCGCTTCTGGTACTGCCGGAAGGACCGCAGCACCCCCTCCGCCAGGGGGGCCGCCTCGTCGCCGGGCTGCTCCGTGAGCGTCTCCAGCTCGGCCGTCAGGAACGGGCCGGACGCCTCGACCGACAGCAGCTTCACCCGGGTCGTGCCCGTCGCCAGCACCTCGAAGGAGCCGTCGGTGCGCTCCCGGATCGTCGCCGCGTCCGCGATGCAGCCCACCTTGTGGAAGGCATTGGCCGGGTCCGTGCCGAAGCCGGCCCCGGGTCCCCGCTCGGGCAGGGCCGTCGGGTCGGGCATGCCGGGCGCGCTCGGGGCCACCTCGTGGCCGTCGCGGATCGCCACGACGGCGAACCGGCGCGGCTCGTCCTCCGGGGTCTTCAGCAACTCGCGCATCATGGCGCGGTACCGCTCCTCGAAGACGCTGAGCGGGAGCACGAGCCCCGGGAACAGCACCGAGTTCAGGGGGAAGAGGGGGAGCCGGACGGTGGTCACGACGCAAGAGCCTAATGGTCGCCGGTGCGGTCTCGTCCGCCGCGTTCACTCCGTGGATGCCCGGACGGCTGCCCGGCCGCCGCGGACCGGATCTCGTCCCGCACCGCCAGGAAGTGCCCGAGCGGGTCGTCCGACCCCCGGTCCCAGGGGAACGAGGTGGCGTACGGGCCGTTCAGGCGCAGCTGCTCGGCCGCGTCCGGCCAGCGCTCCAGGCGCACCAGGACGTAGATAAGCAGGTTCCGCATCCGGGCGGGCCAGGGGTCGGCCGCCGGGAGCAGCGGGGACAGCGCGATCGCCCGGTCGGCGGCCGCGTCCAGTCGCTCGCGCGGCACCTCGGGCCCGCAGTCGCCGGGTCCGCAGTCGTCGGTGAGGTAGCCGAAGGCCGCCCGCAGCGGGAGCGCCTGGACGAGCGCGTCGGCGGGGGCGTCCTGCGCGGCCCGGTCGGCGAAGTCGAAGCACTCGCGGTGGGAGCCGTGCCAGGAGGTGGCCAGGTAGCGCAGGGCCGCCACGTGGCAGCCGTGGTGGTGCGGGGCGCGCCGGACGGCCGCCGCCCACAGCTCCTCGAAGTACTTGTGCCCGGCCTGGGCGCCCCGCGCGTGGTCGAGCGCGAGCCGCCACGGCACCGGGTCCCGCTGGTCGCCCCGCGCCGCGGCCGTGATCAGCGGGCTCACCTCGCGCAGCAGTTCGGCCCGGGCCGGTGACCGCCAGGCCCGGTCCACCGCCAGCTGGGCCCCGACCAGCAGCGCGTCCGGGTCCTGCGGGGCGGTGGCGAGCCAGGCGTCCAGCCACTCGGGGCGCGAGCGCGCGAAGGCGGCCAGGCGGGTCACGTACCGGTCGCGCCGCTCCCACTCGGCGACCACGCGCGTGGCCAGGAGCAGGCCGGCGGCGGGCCCGTGATCGCCACGGGCGGCGGCGACCAGCGCCGGGCTCAGCCGGGCGTCGGGCGCGTCGAGCAGCACCTCGTCGTCGGGGCCGAGTCCGCCGACGGGGTGGGGGGCGGTCCTTGTCATCCGGCTCGGGCGGATGAACGGCAGCTGCATGGCCATGGTGCCGACCATTGAAAGTCCGCTGGTCATGACGGCGCCAGATCGTTCCGGGAAGTCGCGGAAAGTTGTACGACGCCGGGTAAAGAGAAGGTAAAGGCGTGGCAGTGCGGCAACGCCGGTCACATCCGCACCATCAGTTGCGCCGCAGCAGCCGGGTCGCCCCCGCCGCGACCGTCGTCGCCAGGACCCAGCCCAGCAGGATCATCGCCGTCGCCAGCCACTGCCAGCCCCCGCGCAACTGCCAGAAGCCCACCTGGCCCAGGTCGATGACCGGCAGCAGCAGATCGAGGCTGAACAGGACGGGGTCCCACTCGGGGTGCTCGCCGCGCTTCATGGGCGGATGACCCGCTCGGGAGAAGGCGAACGAGCCCGCCGCCCACAGCACCCCCATCCACACCGCGGCCCGGCCCGGCCGGTACCCGTAGGCCACCGTCCAGTCCTGCGCGTACCCCCACAGCTTGGCGGCGAGCGGCAGGCTCTCGCGGTGCCGGCGCTGCTTGGCGAGCAGCACCTCCCGGGCGTCCTCGTCCTCCCCGCCGGCCCGCAGCACGGCGGCGAGCCGCTCGTACGGCTCCGGGTTGTACTCGGCGGTCGCCGCCGCCACCCAGTCCAGCCGCTCGGCCAGCGGGAACGGCCCGCGCGGCACGAGGTTCTCGTAGGTGAAGCCGCCCATGTGCAGTCGTCCCGGGCCGGGCCAGGCGTCGGCCCGGTCCATCAGGTTGACGATCCTCGCCCCGGAGAGCACCACCCGGCCGCGCGCCGGCTGCTCCCCGAGGAACCGCAGCTCCGGTGTCTGCACCCGGCGCAGCGACAGCTCCTGGTCGTCGCCGAGGGTGAACCTGGCCTGCTCGAAGTCGACGGCGTCACCGAACCGCCCGTCGTCCAGCCGGATCCCGCCCTCGCACGCGAACCGCTGGATCCGCGTGCCCTGGGCCGGGGTCATCCCGCTCATCGCCTGCGCGCCGACACCCGCGGGGGTCAGGTACAGGCTGCGCTCGACGGTCAGCTGCGGGGCGTTCAGCGCGAGCCGCGCGTACGGGTTGGCCAGGTGCGCGCCGCGCAGGCTCAGCGACACGCCGATGGTGGCGGCGCGCAGACTCAGCTCGCCGTGCGACTCCAGCAGCTCGGCCTGTAAGTCCTGGCCGACGGTCAGGCCGTCCGCGGCGACCGACCGGCCGCTGCGGTCCCGGTGCACGATCGCCTGGTTGAGCATCAGGTCCGTGCCGATCTGCGCGTCGGTCAGCCGGATGCCGCGGTGGAAGCGGCAGCGCGGCAGGTGCATGTCGCCCTCGGTCTGCACCCGGGCGGCCTCCAGCCGGGGCACCGAGCAGTCCACCAGCCGCACGGTCGTGAAGCGGGCCTCCGGCAGCAGCACGTCCTGCTCGAACCGGCACCGGCGCATCTCGACGTACGGCGTCACCGTGCCGCCCGCGAGGTCCAGGGAGCCGCTGATGTGCACGCCGGCCAGCTTCAGCGAGGCCACGCGGCCGGCCAGGGCGGGCGGTCCGTCGAGCAGCAGCCAGCACACGATCCGGGCCCGCACGGTCCGCTCCTCGCCCCACGGGTGGCCGCCGTGCGGGTCGTCGACCACGGTGTCGCCGCTGCTCAGGTCGTACACGCTGCCGTTGCGGAAGGCCTGCCACATGCCGGCCTCGGCCGCGGTCAGGTCGTCGGGCAGCTCTCCGGCGCGCGGGCCGGCCCCGTCGGTCACAGTGCTTCCCTTCCTCCCCGGGTACTCGCCGGTTGGGTTCTTCGTACAACTGTTCATGCCCGCTGCGTGACACGCCGAAAGCACTCAGTGACGGAGATCTTCCGTCTTCCTGCGACGTTCCGTATCAGCCACTGATACGCGCGGACGGCGCCTCACCCGGGTCTGAGAGAATTGAGCACGTGATCTCCCGAATCGATCTGCGCGGCGACGCCCTGCCCGAGGGCCCCGCCCTGCGTGACCTGCTGCCCCGAGCCGACTTCGACGTACAGGCCGCCCTGGAGAAGGTGCGTCCCATCTGCGAGGACGTGCATCATCGGGGCGACGCGGCGCTGATCGACGCCGCCGAGCGGTTCGACGGGGTCAGGCTCGACCAGGTGCGGGTCCCGGCCGCCGCGCTCACGCGCGCGCTGGAGGAGCTGGACCCGGCCGTGCGCGCGGCCCTGGAGGAGTCCGTCCGCCGCGCCCGCACCGTCCACCGCGCGCAGCGCCGCAGCACCCACACCACCCAGGTCGTGCCCGGCGGCACGGTGACCGAGAAGTGGGTTCCGGTCGAGCGCGTCGGGCTGTACGCGCCCGGCGGCCGGTCCGTGTACCCGTCGTCCGTGATCATGAACGTGGTGCCCGCGCAGGAGGCCGGTGTCGAGTCCATCGCGCTCGCCTCGCCCGCGCAGGCCGACTTCGGGGGCCTGCCGCACCCGACCATCCTGGCCGCCTGCGCCCTGCTCGGCGTCGACGAGGTCTACGCGGCCGGCGGCGCCACGGCCGTCGCGATGTTCGCCTACGGCACCGAGTCCTGCGCGCCCGCGAACATGGTCACCGGCCCCGGCAACATCTGGGTGGCCGCCGCCAAGCGCTACTTCACCGGCAAGATCGGCATCGACGCCGAGGCCGGCCCGACCGAGATCGCGGTCCTCGCCGACGACACGGCCGACCCGGTGCACGTCGCCTCCGACCTGATCAGCCAGGCCGAGCACGATCCGCTGGCCGCCGCCGTCCTGGTCACCGACTCCGTCGACCTCGCCGACGCCGTCGAGAAGGAGCTGGAGCCGCAGGTCGCCGCGACCCGGCACGTCGAGGACCGGATCGTGCCCGCCCTCAAGGGCAGGCAGTCCGCGATCGTCCTGGTCGACGGCATCGACGAGGGCCTGAGGGTGGTCGACGCCTACGGCGCCGAGCACCTGGAGATCCAGACCGCCGACGCCGCCGCGGTGGCCGACCGGGTCAGGAACGCCGGGGCGGTCTTCATCGGACCCTGGGCGCCCGTGTCGCTGGGCGACTACGCGGCCGGGTCCAACCACGTCCTGCCCACCGGCGGCTGCGCCTGCCACTCCTCGGGCCTGTCGGTCCAGTCCTTCCTGCGCGGCATCCACATCGTGGACTACACGCGCGAGGCGCTGGCCGACGTCGCGCACCACGTGGTCACGCTGGCCGAGGCGGAGGACCTGCCGGCCCACGGCGCGGCGATCAAGGCGAGGTTCGACTGGAAGGTTCCGCAGGGCAAGTGAGCGACGTACGCATCGACGACCTCCCCGTACGGGACGAGCTGCGCGGCGAGTCCCCCTACGGCGCGCCCCAGCTGGACGTGCCCGTACGGCTGAACACCAACGAGAACCCCTACCCGCTGCCCGAGCCGCTCGTCGAGCGGATCGCCGAGCGGGTCCGTGACGTGGCCCGCGACCTCAACCGCTACCCGGACCGGGACGCGGTCGAACTGCGCACGCAGCTGGCGCAGTACCTCACGGACACCTCCGGCCACGAGGTCGGGGTGGCCAACGTCTGGGCGGCCAACGGCTCCAACGAGGTCATCCAGCAGCTGCTGCAGACCTTCGGCGGGCCGGGCCGCACCGCGATCGGCTTCGAGCCGTCGTACTCGATGCACGCGCTCATCGCGCGCGGCACGGGCACGGGCTGGATCTCCGGGCCGCGCGGCGAGGACTTCACGATCGACCTCGCCGCCGCCGAGAAGGCGATCGCCGAGCACGAGCCGGACGTCGTCTTCATCACCACCCCCAACAACCCCACGGGCAACGCGGTCCCGCGCGAGACGGTCCTCGCGCTGTACGAGGCCGCGCAGGCGGCGAAGCCGTCGATGGTGGTCGTGGACGAGGCGTACATCGAGTTCAGTCACGGCGACTCGCTGCTGCCGCTGCTCGACGGGCGCCCCCACCTCGTCATCTCCCGCACGATGTCGAAGGCGTTCGGCGCGGCGGGCCTGCGCCTGGGCTACCTCGCCGCACACCCGGCCGTCGTCGACGCCGTGCAGCTCGTGCGGCTGCCGTACCACCTGTCGGCCGTCACCCAGGCGACCGCCCTGGCCGCCCTGGAGCACACCGACACGCTGCTCGGCTACGTCGAGCAGCTCAAGGCCGAGCGCGACCGCCTGGTCGCCGAGCTGCGCGCGACCGGCTACGAGGTCGTCCAGTCCGACGCCAACTTCGTGCAGTTCGGGCGGTTCGACGGCGAGGGCGGCGCGCAGGCGGCCTGGCGGAAGATCCTCGACCGGGGTGTCCTGGTCCGGGACAACGGCATCCCCGGATGGCTGCGAGTGTCCGCCGGAACCCCCGAAGAGAACGACGCGTTCCTCGACGCGGTCCGTGAACTGAAGAAGGAGCAGAGCACATGAGCCGCGTGGGACGCGTGGAGCGAGTCACCAAGGAGACGTCGGTGCTCGTCGAGATAGACCTCGACGGGGCCGGAAAGGTCGACGTGTCGACAGGCGTCGGCTTCTACGACCACATGCTCGACCAGCTCGGCCGGCACGGTCTGTTCGACCTCACCGTGAAGACCGAGGGCGATCTGCACATCGACTCGCACCACACCATCGAGGACACCGCCCTCGCCCTGGGTGCCGCCTTCAAGCAGGCCCTCGGCGACAAGGTCGGCATCTACCGCTTCGGCAACTGCACGGTCCCGCTGGACGAGTCGCTCGCCCAGGTCACCGTCGACCTGTCGGGCCGCCCGTACCTGGTGCACACCGAGCCCGAGAACATGGCGCCGATGATCGGCGAGTACGACACCACCATGACCCGGCACATCCTGGAGTCCTTCGTGGCCCAGGCGCAGATCGCCCTGCACGTGCACGTGCCCTACGGGCGCAACGCGCACCACATCGTGGAGTGCCAGTTCAAGGCGCTCGCCCGGGCCCTGCGCTACGCCTCCGAGCGCGACCCGCGCGCGGCCGGCATCCTCCCCTCCACGAAGGGCGCCCTGTGAACGGCATCTCGACCCTGCTGATCGTCGTCGGCCTGTTCCTCGTCGGCGGCATCTACTCCTTCGTCAAGCAGAAGATGCCCAAGGGCCTGATCGCCCTGTTGTCGATCGGCGCGGCCATGTGCCTGGTGGCCGGTGTCGTCAGGCTGGAGGTGTGGAATTGAGCGCCCCCCGCAAGAACGTGGTCGTCTTCGACTACGGCTTCGGCAACGTCCGCTCCGCCGAGCGCGCCCTCGCCCGCGCCGGGGCCGACGTCGAGATCACGCGTGACTACGACAAGGCCCTGAACGCCGACGGCCTGCTCGTGCCCGGCGTCGGCGCCTTCGCCGCCTGCATGACGGGCCTGCGCGAGGCGCGCGGCGACTGGATCGTCGACCGCCGGCTGTCCGGCGGCCGCCCCGTGATGGGCATCTGCGTCGGCATGCAGATCCTCTTCGCGCGAGGCATCGAGCACGGCGTGGAGAGCGAGGGCCTCGACGAGTGGCCCGGCTCGGTCGAGCCCCTGCAGGCCGAGGTCGTGCCCCACATGGGCTGGAACACCGTGGACGCGGCGCCCGGCTCGCGGCTCTTCGCCGGTCTCGACCCCGACGCGCGCTTCTACTTCGTGCACTCCTACGCCGTCCACGACTGGTCGCTGGAGACGCACAACCCGGCCATCGAGGCACCGAAGGTCACCTGGTCCACCCACGGCAAGCCGTTCGTCGCGGCCGTCGAGAACGGCGCCCTGTGGGCCACCCAGTTCCACCCCGAGAAGTCCGGCGACGCCGGAGCCCAGCTCCTCACCAACTGGATCGGAACCCTGTGAGCAAGCTCGAACTCCTCCCCGCCGTCGACGTCCGCGACGGCCAGGCGGTGCGCCTGGTGCACGGCGAGTCCGGCACGGAGACCTCCTACGGCTCCCCGCTGGAGGCCGCCCTGGCCTGGCAGCGCTCCGGCGCCGAGTGGCTGCACCTGGTCGACCTGGACGCCGCGTTCGGCACCGGCGACAACCGTGAGCTGATCGCCGAGGTCGCGGGGGCGATGGACATCAAGGTCGAACTGTCCGGCGGCATCCGCGACGACGACACCCTCGCCGCCGCCCTCGCCACCGGCTGCACCCGCGTGAACCTGGGCACGGCCGCCCTGGAGACCCCCGAGTGGGTCGCCAGGGTCATCGCCGAGCACGGCGACAAGATCGCCGTCGGCCTGGACGTGCGGGGCACCACCCTGCGCGGCCGCGGCTGGACCCGCGACGGCGGCGACCTC
The DNA here is from genome assembly GCF_040303825.1 of Streptomyces sp. NPDC094143. Classification (NCBI taxonomy): domain Bacteria; kingdom Bacillati; phylum Actinomycetota; class Actinomycetes; order Kitasatosporales; family Streptomycetaceae; genus Streptomyces; species Streptomyces sp. NPDC094143. The sequence continues at coordinate 139,017 of NZ_JBEOTZ010000009.1, read as the reverse complement.
TACGAGACGCTGGAGCGCCTGAACAAGGAGGGCTGCGCCCGCTACGTCGTCACCGACATCGCCAAGGACGGCACGCTCCAGGGCCCCAACCTGGAGCTGCTGAAGAACGTCTGCGCGGCCACCGACCGCCCGGTCGTGGCCTCCGGCGGCGTCTCCTCGCTCGACGACCTCCGCGCGATCGCCGAGCTGGTCCCGCTCGGTGTCGAGGGCGCGATCGTAGGGAAGGCGCTGTACGCAAAGGCGTTCACCCTGGAAGAGGCCTTGGAGGCTGTGTCGTCATGAGCGGTGCCGTACGGCGGGTGCAGAGCGGAAGCCCCTGGGAAGAGTCCTTCGGTTTTGCACGCGCCGTGGCGGCGGGCGACCGCGTGCTCGTCGCGGGCACGACCGCCTTCAAGGGAGATGTGCTCTACGGCGAGGGCGACCCGTACGAGCAGGCCAAGGTGGCTTTCACCACCGCCCTGGAGGCGATCGGCGAGTTCGGGCTCTCCATCGACTCCGTGGTCCGCACCCGGGTGTACCTGGCCCACGCCCGGGACGTGGACGCGGTGGGACGGGCCCACCAGGAGATGTTCGACGCCGTACGCCCGGTCACGACCCTGCTGGTCGTGCAGGGCTTCATCGACTCCCGGGTCCTGGTGTCGGTGGAAGTGGAAGCATTCAGAGGCACCCCCTCACAGGAACACTAGAGGAGCACGATTCATGACCCTGGCGGTCCGAGTCATCCCCTGCCTGGACGTGGACAACGGCCGGGTCGTCAAGGGCGTCAACTTCCAGAACCTGCGCGACGCGGGCGACCCCGTCGAGATGGCCAAGGTGTACGACGCCGAGGGCGCCGACGAGCTGACGTTCCTGGACATCACCGCCTCGTCGGGCAACCGTGAGACGACCTACGACGTGGTGCGCCGCACGGCCGAGCAGGTGTTCATCCCGCTCACCGTCGGCGGCGGCGTGCGCACCGCCGAGGACGTCGACAAGCTGCTGCGGGCGGGCGCGGACAAGGTCGGCGTCAACACGGCCGCCATCGCCCGCCCCGAGCTGATCCGCGAGATCGCCGAGCGCTTCGGCCGCCAGGTCCTGGTCCTGTCCGTGGACGCCCGCCGCACCGAGGCCGGCTCCTTCGAGGTGACCACCCACGGCGGCCGTCGCGGCACCGGCATCGACGCCGTCGAGTGGGCCCACCGGGCCGCCGAGCTGGGCGCCGGCGAGATCCTGCTCAACTCCATGGACGCCGACGGCACCAAGGACGGTTACGACCTGGAGATGATCCGCGCCGTGCGCAAGCACGTCACCGTCCCGGTCATCGCCTCGGGCGGCGCGGGCACGCTGGCCCACTTCCCGCCGGCCGTCGAGGCGGGCGCGGACGCGGTCCTGGCCGCCTCGGTGTTCCACTTCGGCGACCTGCGCATCGGCGAGGTGAAGCAGACCCTGCGGGAGGCGGGCCACCCGGTGCGGTGACGCCCGACGCGCACAGCCCCGGCCGCCCCGCGCGTCCGGGGCTCGCGCCCGCTCAGATGCCGAGCTGCTTGGTCTCGTGCAGCTTCGCGATCGCGTTCTCGTCGCCGTCCAGGTCGACCTTGGCCGCGCTCTGCCGGCCGTAGCAGAACAACACCAGTTCCGACGGCTCGCCCGTCACCGTCACGACCGGGGTGCCGCGGTGGGCGACCGCCGTCTGGCCGTCGGGGCGGCGCAGGACCAGGCCCGTCGGCACGCCGCGGCCCATCAGGCGGGCCGTGCGCTCCAGACGGGACCACAGGGCGTCCTGGAAGACCGGGTCGAGCTCGCGCGGGGACCAGTCGGGCTGGGCGCGGCGCACGTCCTCGGCGTGGACGTAGAACTCGACGATGTTCGACGCCTCGTCGACCGGCTTGAGCGAGAAGGGCGAGAACCGCGGCGGGCCGGTGCGGATCAGCTGGATCAGCTCCTCGTACGGCTTGTCCGTGTACTCCGCCATCACCCGGTCCAGGCGCGAGGCGAGCTGTTTGATCAGTATCCCGCCGGCCGCGTCCGGGCGGCGCTCGCGCACCACCACGTGCGCGGCGAGGTCCCGGGTGGTCCAGCCCTCGCACAGAGTGGGCGCGTCCGGGCCCGCGGTCTCCAACAGGTCGGCGAGGAGAAGTCGTTCACGCTTGGCATGGGTCGACATGCCGCCAGCCTACGGCCGCCCGCCGGGTCCGCCCAGTGGACACTCCAGCTGCGCCGCCGCCGGCGCGCGGCACAATGGTCGCCATGACCAGCAAGCCCAGCCGCCTCGATCCGGAGATCGCCGCCCGCCTCAAGCGCAGCGCCGACGGTCTCCTGCCCGCCATCGCCCAGCAGTACGACACCGGTGAGGTGCTCATGCTCGGCTGGATGGACGACGAGGCGCTGCATCGCACCCTCACCACCGGCCGGTGCACGTACTGGTCCCGCAGCCGCCGGGAGTACTGGGTCAAGGGCGACACCTCCGGCCACGTCCAGTGGGTGAAGTCCGTGGCGCTGGACTGCGACGCCGACACCGTGCTCGTCAAGGTCGACCAGGTCGGCGCCGCCTGCCACACCGGCGCCCGCACCTGCTTCGACGAGGACGTGCTCATCGAGGACGCCGGTTCCGCCGCCCTCGCCGCGGATCAGTAAGGTCGGCCGCCATGGACCTCGAGACGTTCCGCAAGCTCGCCACCGACCGGCGGGTCATCCCGGTCACCCGCAAGCTCCTCGCCGACGGCGACACCCCAGTCGCGCTCTACCGCAAGCTCGCCGGCGAGCGCACCGGCACCTTCCTGCTGGAGTCCGCCGAGAACGGCCGCTCCTGGTCCCGGTACTCCTTCGTGGGCGTGCGCTCGGCGGCCACCCTGACCGAGCGCGACGGCCAGGCCCACTGGCTCGGCGTCCCGCCCGTCGGCGTCCCCACGGACGGCGACCCGCTCGCCGCGCTGCGCGCCACCATCGAGGCCCTGCACACCCCCCACCAGGAAGGCCTGCCGCCCTTCACCGGCGGCATGGTCGGCTACCTCGGCTACGACATCGTCCGCCGCCTGGAGAAGATCGGTCCCGGCGAGCGCGACGACCTGCGGCTGCCCGAGCTGACCATGCTCCTCACCAGCGACCTCGCCGTCATGGACCACTGGGAGGGCTCGGTCCTGCTGATCGCCAACGCGATCAACCACAACGACCTGGAGACCGGCGTCGACGAGGCCTACGCCGACGCAGTGGCCCGCCTCGACGCCATGCAGGCCGACCTGACCCGCCCGGTCGCCCAGCCCCCGGCCGTGCTCCCGCCCTCCGAACTGCCCGAGTACACCGCGCTGTGGGGCGGCCCCGACTTCCAGGAGGCCGTGGAGGACATCAAGGAGCGCATCCGGGCCGGCGAGGCCTTCCAGGTGGTTCCCTCCCAGCGCTTCGAGACGCCGTGCACGGCGAGCGCGCTGGACGTCTACCGGGTCCTGCGCACGACCAACCCGTCGCCGTACATGTACCTGTTCCGCTTCGACGGCTTCGACGTCGTCGGCTCCTCCCCGGAGGCCCTGGTCAAGGTCGAGGACGGCCGGGCCATGGTGCACCCCATCGCCGGCACCCGCTGGCGCGGCGCCACCCCGCAGGAGGACCAGGCCCTCGCCGACGAACTCCTCGCCGACCCCAAGGAACGCGCCGAGCACCTCATGCTCGTCGACCTCGGCCGCAACGACCTGGGGCGGGTCTGCGAACCCGGTTCCGTCGAGGTCGTGGACTTCATGTCCATCGAGCGCTACTCGCACGTGATGCACATCGTCTCGACGGTGACCGGCCGCGTGGCCGCCGGGCGCACGGCCTTCGACGTCCTCACCGCCTGCTTCCCGGCCGGCACCCTCTCCGGGGCCCCGAAGCCCCGCGCCCTGCAGATCATCGACGAACTCGAACCGTCCCGGCGCGGCCTGTACGGCGGCTGCGTCGGCTACCTCGACTTCGCCGGCGACTCCGACACCGCCATCGCCATCCGCACCGCCCTGCTGCGCGACGGAACGGCGTACGTGCAGGCCGGAGCGGGGATCGTCGCCGACTCCGACGCGGTCGCCGAGGACACCGAGTGCCGCAACAAGGCGGCCGCCGTCCTGCGGGCGGTGCACTCGGCCAACCGGCTGGGAAAGGCCTGAGATGACCCCCGGGTGACGGTTCGCCCGGGGTTCAGGCGATAGTGGGGTACGTGACTGCTGTACCTCACCCCCGTTCCCAAGCCGCCGGATCCGCCCGGGCCGGCCGCCTGAGCCTCGCCGTCGCGCTGCTGTGCGGCGCGCTCGGCGCGGCCCTGGCGCTCCTCGCCACCCGGCAGCAGTGGGCGGAGGGCACCGCGACGGTGGCCGGCGGCGCCTTCCCGCTGACCGCCAGCGGCAGCGACGTCACGGGCGTCCCCGCGGCGCTCGCCATAGTGGGCCTCGCCGCGCTCGTCGCCGTGTTCGCCGTCCGCCGCGCCGGCCGCGTCGTCGTGGCCGGGCTGCTGGCGCTCTCCGGCGCGGGCACCGTCGCCGCCGCCCTGCTCGGCGCCTCCGACAGCTCCGCGCTGGACGAGAAGGCCGCCCGGGCCTCCGGCGACACCTCCGCCTCCGTCGCCGCCCTCAGCCACACCGCCTGGCCGTACGTCGCGGCCGCCGGCGGTGTCCTGCTCCTGCTGGCCGGACTGCTCGCGCTGCGCTACGGACGGCTGTGGCCCGCGATGTCCGGGCGCTACGAGCGAGGCGGCACGCCCCAGCCGCGCCGCCGGGCGCCCGCCGCCGACCCCGACCGGCCCGAGGACCTGTGGAAGGCGCTCGACCGGGGCGAGGACCCGACCGGGGCCTGAGCCGCCCGGGTGAGCCCGGGGAGCACCCCCGGTCACCGTCCACGCGCGCGTGCGGGACAATGGCCCCGAGCGTCCTGCTCAGACACGCACACAGCAACGAGGAGCAAGCAATGGCGGGCAGCAGCCACGGTCACACCCCGGCCGCCTGGACCGGTGTCATCATCGCCTTCATCGGTTTCTGCGTCGCGGGCGCCTTCATGGTGATGGACCAGCCGGTGGGTTTCTGGGCCGGCATGGTGGTCGTGCTGCTCGGCGGTGTCGTCGGCGGCATCATGCGGATGATGGGCCTGGGCCAGCCCAAGGATCTGCACCAGCCGCACCAGATGACGGGCGACCGCGAGCCGGCGCGCGCCGAGGGCTGATCCCCGGCGGAACACGCGTTCTCGGGTGAGGGGCGGCCGGCACACGGGTGCCGGGACCGCCCCTCACGCGCGCAGCGGGGCACAATGCGTACCGTGAACGCCGACAGCCGAAGGGTGACGCAAGGGCTCCCGGGACGCCTGGCCGTCCCCGCCGCGCTCCTGGCGGGCGCCGCCGCCGCCTTCGCCTACGTGGGCGCGGTGGACCCGGGCGAACCCGGCCACTACCCCGTCTGCCCGCTGCTGCGCCACACCGGCCTGTACTGCCCCGGCTGCGGCGGACTGCGCAGCGCCCACGCGTTCGTCCACGGCGACCTGCCGGCCGCCCTGCACGCCAACGCGCTCGCCGTGCTCGGCTATCTGGCCTGCGCCGTGCTGTGGACCGTATGGGTGGTCCACGCCGTACGCGGACGCCCGCTGCGGATCGACCCCCGCCCCGGCCTGGTGTGGAGCCTCGGCGCGTTGCTGCTGGTCTTCACCGTTGTCCGGAACCTGCCCTTCGGTGGCTGGCTGCACCCTTGATCATCTGGCGAATGTCCAGGTACTGGGACCGGCGTCAACCGGATGCGAGGCCTACGCCCCGCTGCGGATACCATCGCAGTGACCATCGGGTTTCCGGCTGGTCGCCGGAACTGTCAAGAGTCTGGAAGGGGGCCGCTCGCGTGAGTGTGCTCGACGAGATCATCGACGGAGTTCGAGCCGACCTCGCGGAGCGGCAGGCGCGCGTCAGCCTCGACGAGCTCAAGGAGCGCGCGGCGAAGGCTCCCGCGGCCAAGGACGGCGCGGCCGCCCTGCGCGGCGACGGCGTCAAGGTCATCTGCGAGGTCAAGCGCTCCAGCCCCTCCAAGGGCGCGCTGGCCGCCATCGCCGACCCGGCCGGACTCGCCGCCGACTACGAGGCGGGCGGCGCGGCCGTCATCTCCGTCCTCACCGAGCAGCGGCGCTTCGGCGGCTCGCTGGCCGACCTGGAGGCGGTCCGCGCCCGGGTGGACATCCCGGTCCTGCGCAAGGACTTCATCGTCACGTCGTACCAGCTGTGGGAGGCCCGCGCCTACGGCGCCGACGTCGCCCTGCTGATCGTCGCCGCCCTCGACCAGCCCGCCCTGGAGTCCCTCATCGAGCGGGCCGAGTCCATCGGGCTCACGCCGCTGGTCGAGGTGCACGACGAGGACGAGGTCGAGCGCGCGGTCGACGCCGGCGCCCGTGTGATCGGCGTCAACGCCCGCAACCTCAAGACCCTCGAAGTCGACCGCAACACCTTCGAGCGGGTGGCCCCGGAGATCCCCGACCACATCATCAAGATCGCCGAGTCCGGCGTCCGCGGCCCGCACGACCTCATCGCCTACGCCAACGCCGGCGCGGACGCGGTCCTGGTCGGCGAGTCCCTCGTCACCGGCAAGGACCCGAGGACCGCGGTCTCCGACCTGGTGGCGGCGGGCGAGCACCCCGCCCTCCGGCACGGCCGGGGCTGACCACCCGCTAGGCTTGGCCCGATGAATCCCACCATGACGACCGTGGACCGGTACGCCCGCCTCGCGCGCGGCTGCCGCCCCCGCGGCTGCCGTGCGCCCGCGCGCCGCGTCCACGGCCGCCGCGTCCGGTACGTCATCGGTGACGAGCCGGGCCAGGTCAACGGCATGCGATGGCAGCGCGCCCGTTAGGGGCGCGGGGCATCATCTGATGTGCGGCTGCCGCCGCGCGGGCGCGACAAGCCACACACGGCCCGCGGTCGACAGCAAAACCCTGCCCCCACGGCGATCAGTGCATCTCCACACACTCACCGTGAAGGTTTCCGCATGCCCAGCCAGTTCTTCATCCCCGACCCCGAGGAACAGACGCCGAACCCCGAAGGCTACTTCGGGGCCTTCGGCGGCAAGTTCATCCCCGAGGCCCTCGTCGCCGCCGTCGACGAGGTCGCCGTCGAGTACGACAAGGCCAAGCACGACCCGGAGTTCGCGAAGGAACTCGACGACCTCCTGGCCCACTACACCGGCCGTCCCTCGGCGCTGACCGAGGTGCCCCGGTTCGCCGAACACGCCGGCGGCGCCCGCGTCTTCCTGAAGCGGGAAGACCTCAACCACACCGGCTCCCACAAGATCAACAACGTCCTCGGTCAGGCCCTGCTCACCAGGCGCATGGGCAAGACCCGGGTCATCGCCGAGACCGGCGCCGGCCAGCACGGCGTCGCCACGGCCACCGCCTGCGCCCTGTTCGGCCTCGACTGCACCATCTACATGGGCGAGATCGACACGCAGCGCCAGGCGCTCAACGTGGCCCGCATGCGCATGCTCGGCGCCGAGGTCATCGCCGTGAAGTCCGGCAGCCGCACCCTGAAGGACGCCATCAACGAGGCGTTCCGCGACTGGGTCGCCAACGTCGACCACACGCACTACCTCTTCGGCACGGTCGCCGGACCCCACCCCTTCCCGGCCATGGTCCGCGACTTCCACCGGGTCATCGGCGTCGAGGCCCGCCGCCAGCTCCTGGAGCGCGCCGGCCGGCTGCCCGACGCCGCGATCGCCTGCGTCGGCGGCGGCTCCAACGCCATCGGCCTCTTCCACGCCTTCATCCCCGACGAGGACGTCCGCCTCATCGGCTGCGAGCCCGCCGGCCACGGCGTCGACACCGGCGAGCACGCCGCGACCCTGACCGCGGGCGAGCCCGGCATCCTGCACGGCTCCCGCTCCTACGTCCTGCAGGACGAGGAGGGCCAGATCACCGAGCCGTACTCCATCTCGGCCGGCCTGGACTACCCGGGCATCGGCCCGGAGCACTCCTACCTGAAGGACTCCGGCCGCGGCGAGTACCGCGCGGTCACCGACGACGCGGCCATGCAGGCCCTGCGCCTGCTGTCGCGCACCGAGGGCATCATCCCGGCCATCGAGAGCGCCCACGCGCTGGCCGGTGCCCTGGAGGTCGGCAAGGAGCTGGGCAAGGACGGGCTGATCGTGGTCAACCTCTCCGGCCGCGGCGACAAGGACATGGACACCGCCGCCCGCTACTTCGGCCTGTACGACACCGACGCCGAGGTCGCCGAGGACGCCTCCGGCACCGCCGAGATCGAGGGGGACGCCAAGTGAGCGGCAACCTGCAGCTGTTGAGCGACACCCTCGCCGCGGCCAAGGCCGAGGGGCGCTCGGCCCTCATCGCCTACCTGCCGGCCGGCTTCCCGACCGTGGACGGCGGCATCGAGGCGGTCAAAGCCGTCATCGACGGCGGCGCCGACGTCGTCGAGGTGGGCCTGCCGCACAGCGACCCCGTCCTCGACGGCCCCGTCATCCAGACCGCCGACGACATCGCCCTGCGCGGCGGCGTGAAGATCGCCGACGTGATGCGCACCGTCCGCGAGGCGCACGCCACCACCGGCAAGCCCATCCTCGTCATGACGTACTGGAACCCCATCGACCGCTACGGCGTCGAGCGGTTCACAGCCGAGCTGGCCGAGGCGGGCGGCGCGGGCTGCATCCTGCCCGACCTGCCCGTGCAGGAGTCGGCGCTGTGGCGGGAGCACGCCGACAAGCACGGCCTCGCGACCGTCTTCGTCGTCGCCCCCAGCAGCAAGGACGAACGGCTCGCGCGGATCACCGCGGCGGGCAGCGGCTTCGTCTACGCCGCCTCCCTCATGGGCGTCACCGGCACCCGCGCCACCGTCAGCTCGCAGGCCCAGGACCTGGTGGAACGCACCCGGGCCACCGGCACCGGCCTGCCGGTCTGCGTCGGGCTCGGCGTCTCCAACGCCACCCAGGCCGCCGAGGTCTCCCGCTTCGCCGACGGCGTGATCGTCGGCTCGGCCTTCGTCAAGGCCATGCTCGACGCCCCGGACGACGCGGCCGGCGTCGAGGCCGTGCGCGCGCTCGCCGGTGACCTCGCCAAGGGCGTGCGCGGACAGGCGTAGGAGAGCCGGAAGTCATACAGGTCCCTCGTACGGGTGGACCTGGGGCCGGGGAGGCGCGGTGCGCCTCCCCGGTTCGTTTCCGGGGTGTGAGCGAGAAGAACCGTGAGGGAAAGCGCACCGCCCGGGAGAAGCTGGCGGTCGAGCGTGAGAAGCACAAGTCCGCCGAGAAGCGCCGGCGCGCGCTGCTGGTGGGCGGCGCGGTCGTCGCCGTCCTGGGACTCGCGGCGGTGATCGGCGTCGTCGCGGCCAACGCCGGCAAGGACGACGGCGGCGAGGCCTCGGGCCCGGTCGTGGCCCCCTCGGGCGCGCAGGGCAAGGACGGCCTGGCGATCCCGGTCGGCAAGGACAGCGCCAGGTCCACGCTCACGGTGTGGGAGGACTTCCGCTGCCCGGCCTGCAAGTCCTTCGAGACGGCGTACCGGCCGGTGATCCACGAGCTGACCGAAGCCGGCCGGCTGAAGACCGAGTACCACCTGGTCACGCTCATCGACGGCAACATGGGCGGCACGGGCTCGCGCAACGCGGCCAACGCCGCCGCCTGCGCCCAGGACGCCGGCAAGTTCCCCGCGTACCACGACGTGCTCTTCGACAACCAGCCCGCGGAGACCGACGACGCCTACGCGGACAACGACAAGCTGATCGAGCTCGCCGGCAAGGTCGACGGCCTGGACACCCCGGCCTTCCGCACCTGCGTCGAGGACGGCACGCACAACGCGTGGGTCGCCAGGTCCCACCAGGCCTTCGGCAAGGGCGACTTCTCGGGCACGCCGACCGTGCTGTTCGACGGCAAGAACATCTACGAGGACCGGACGATGACCCCGGCGAAGCTGAAGCAGATGGTGCAGCAGGCGAACCAGGGGTGAGGGGCATGCGCCCGTCCCTGTTATGGACCCGTAGCCGGGCCGCCTGCCCCGGGCCCGGTCCGGCACGGTAGCGTCGACCCTGCCATGGAACTTGCCTTCATTCCCAGCCCGTCGCGCGGGGTGCTGTACCTCGGCCCCATTCCGCTGCGCGGCTACGCGTTCTGCATCATCATCGGCGTCTTCGTCGCGGTCTGGCTCGGCAACAAGCGCTGGATCGCCCGGGGCGGGCGGGCCGGCACGGTGGCCGACATCGCTGTCTGGGCGGTCCCCTTCGGCCTGGTCGGCGGCCGCCTCTACCACGTGATCACGGACTACGAGCTGTACTTCAGCGAGGGCCGTGACTGGGTGGACGCCTTCAAGATCTGGGAGGGCGGCCTCGGCATCTGGGGCGCGATCGCGCTCGGTGCGCTGGGCGCCTGGATCGGCTGCCGCCGCCGGGGCATCCCGCTGCCCGCGTACGCGGACGCCGTCGCGCCGGGCATCGCCTTCGCGCAGGCCATCGGCCGCTGGGGCAACTGGTTCAACCAGGAGCTCTACGGCAAGCCCACCGATCTGCCGTGGGCCCTGGAGATCACGTCCTCGGCGGACGGGCGGGTACCGGGCACGTACCACCCGACGTTCCTGTACGAGTCGCTGTGGTGCATCGGCGTCGCGGTCCTGGTCATCTGGGCCGACCGCCGCTTCCGCCTCGGGCACGGCCGGGCCTTCGCGCTGTACGTCGCCGCGTACTGCGCGGGCCGGGCGTGGATCGAGTACATGCGGGTCGACGACGCCCACCACATCCTGGGCCTGAGGCTGAACGTCTGGACCGCGATCCTGGTGTTCCTGCTCGCGGTGACCTACTTCGTGCTGTCGGCGAGGAAGCGGCCGGGACGCGAAGAGGTCGTGGAGCCGGGTGCGGCGTCCTCCGGCGGTGACGCCGGCAGTGACGAGAAGGCCGTCGACCTGGACAAGGACGGCAAGGACGGCAAGGGCCGTGAGGAGACCGAGGACGGCAGGGGCGAGGCCGCGGACGAAGGCGAGGCCGAGGCCGACGGCGCCAGGAACGAGGCCGGGTCGGGGAAGAAGGCCTGACGGCCTGCTGTCGTAGCGACGCATCCGAGGGCGCCCGGGCAGACCGGGCGCCCTCGGCGTGTCAGCGGCGGCCCGCCAGGGACAGGGTGCGCCGGGCCGCCGTCACCACCGCCGCGTCGACGAAACGGCCGTCGGGCAGGGCCTGGGCGCCCTGCTGCGTCGCCGCCGCCTTGAGGACCGTCTCGGCCTGCTCGATCTCCTCGCCGCTGGGCAGATAGGCCCGCTCGATGACCGGGAGCTGGCGCGGATGGATCGCCGCGCGGCCGAGGAAACCCAGTGCGCGGCCCCGGGCACAGGAGGCGGCCAGTCCCTCCAGGTCGCGGATGTCGGCGTGGACCGACTGCGCCGGCGGGGGCAGCCCAGCCGCCCGGGCGGCCACGACCACCCGGGAGCGAGCCCAGTCCAGGCCGGTGTCGTCCCGGACCCCCAGGTCGGCGCGGAGGTCGGCCTCGCCGAGCGCGATGCCCCGCAGGTTCGGGTGCGCCATGGCGACGGCATAGGCCTGTTCCACGGCGAGGGCCGACTCCAGCAGGGCGTACAGAGCGGCCGGCGTGCGGTGGGCGATGTGGGTGATCCCGGCGGCCGAGGTCACCTTGGGCAGGCGCAGGCCGGACAGGCCCGGGGCCTCGGCGAGCGTGCCGATGTCCTGTTCGGCCCAGGGGCTGTCCAGGGCGTTGACGCGGACGTGGACCGGGACCGGTGGCGTCCGGCCGAGCAGGTCGGCGGTGGCGTCGCGGGCGTAGGCCTTGCGGTCGGGGGCGACCGCGTCCTCCAGGTCGACGATGACGACGTCGGCGCCGCAGGTGAGGGCCTTCGCCACCACGTGCGGGCGGTCGCCCGGGGCGTAGAGCCAGGTGAGCGGCGGGGCCGGCGTCATACGACGCCCTCCGCGCGCAGCTCGTCGAGGTCGGTGCCGGTCAGGCCGAGTTCGGTCAGGACCTCGTCGGTGTCCGCGCCGTGCGGGCGGCCCGCCCAGCGGATCGCGCCGGGCGTGGCGGACAGGCGGAAGAGGACGTTCTGCATGCGCAGCGGGCCCAGTTCCGGGTCGTCGACGGTGGTGATGGTGTTCAGGGCCTGGTACTGCGGGTCCGCCATCACGTCCCGGACGTCCTGGACCGGGGCCACCGCCGCCTCCGCCTTCTCGAAGGCCGCCAGGACGTCGGTGCGGGTGCGCTCGGCGATCCAGGAGCCGACGGCCTCGTCCAGGACGTCGGCGTGGCGGGCGCGGTCGGCGCCGGTGGCGAACCACGGCTCGTCGATCAGTTCGGGGCGTCCGACCAGGCGCATCACGCGTTCCGCGACCGACTGGGCGGAGGTGGAGACGGCGACCCAGGTGCCGTCCGCGGTGCGGTAGACGCCGCGCGGGGCGTTGTTCGGGGAGCGGTTGCCGGTGCGGGGCTGGACGTGGCCGAGCTGGTCGTACCAGAGGGGCTGGGGGCCGAGGACGGCCAGGATCGGCTCGATCAGGGCCAGGTCGACGACCTGGCCCTCGCCCGTCCGGTCCCGGGCGGCGAGCGCCGTCATCACCGCGTAGGCCGTCGTCAGGCCGGCGATGGCGTCGGCCAGGCCGAACGGCGGGAGGGTCGGGGGCGCGTCCGGTTCGCCGGTGATCGCGGCGAAGCCGCTCATCGCCTCGGCGAGGGTGCCGAAGCCGGGGCGGTGCGCGGAGGGACCGAACTGGCCGAAGCCGGTGACGCGGGCCAGGACCAGGCGAGGGTTGACGGCCGACAGTTCCGGCCAGCCGAGGTCCCACTTCTCCAGGGTGCCGGGGCGGAAGTTCTCGACGATCACGTCGGCGGTGGCGGCGAGGCGCAGCAGGGTGGCGCGGCCGCCGGGCCTGGACAGGTCGAGCGTGACGGTCCGCTTGTTGCGGCCGAGCGTCTTCCACCACAGGCCGACGCCGTCCTTCGAAGGGCCGTGACCGCGGGAGGGGTCCGGCTTCCTCGGGTGCTCGATCTTGACGACCTCCGCGCCGAAGTCACCGAGCAGGGTGGCGGCCATCGGCCCGGCGAAGAGGGTGGCGAGGTCGAGGACGCGCAGGCCGGTGAGGGGCGCGGGCTGGGGAGCGGTCATGAGCGGTGGGTCTCCCGGTGGGTGAGGTGGGCGAGGGTGTCGAAGCCGATGCCGTTGAAGTCGCCGACGGAGGTGGACAGACGGTTCTTCAGCGGGGCCGTCCAGCGGTCGGGGATCGCCGCGGGGTGCCCGGCCAGCAGGCCGGCGATGCCGCCCGCCGTGGCGCCGTTGGAGTCGGTGTCCCAACCGCCGCTCACCGCGCGGCAGACGGAGCCGGTGAAGTCGCCGTCGGCGTGGGTGAGGGCGGCGGCGATCAGCGCGGTGTTGGGAACGGCGTGCACCCAGTGGTGGGTGGCGGCGTAGGTGGCGTGGAGTTCGTCGACGACCGTGTCGAAGTCGGCGTGCTCGCGGGCCAGTTCGATGCCCTGGCGGACCGCTCGGGCGAGGCGGGAGCGGGGCGGCACGACCGTGAGGCCGGTGCGCAGGCAGGTGTGGACGTCGGCGGTGCCGGTCGCGGCCGTCGCGATGGTGGCCGCCGCGAACATCGCCGCGTAGACGCCGTTGGCCGTGTGGGTGAGGGTGGCGTCGCGGTAGGCCTGTCCGGCCGCCGCCGCCGGGTCGCCGGGGTTGGTCCAGCCGTGGACGTCGGCGCGGATCAGGGCGCCGATCCACTCCCGGAACGGGTTGCGGTGCCGGGCGGTGTACGGGGGCTCCAGGCCGCTGAGGAGGTTGCGGTAGGCGACGCGTTCGGCGGTGAAGGTGCGGCCGGCGGGGAGTTCGTCGAGCCAGACGCGGGCCACGTCCGTGGTGGTGAAGGCCTTGCCGTGGCGTTGCAGGAGGATCAGGCCGAGGAGGGGGTAGTTGAGGTCGTCGTCCTCGGGCATGCCGTCGATGTTCTCGGCGAGGGAGGTGGCCGCCGAGCGGCGGTTCCAGGGGTGCGCGTCGAGCAGCTCGTCCGGGACGCCTCGTGCGGTGAACCAGGTGGACAGGGGCCAGTTGCCGGTGGACCGGGCCAGGCGGCGGATGCCTTCGAGGGGGAGTTTCTCGACCGGTTTGCCCAGCAGGCAGCCGGCGGCCCGGCCGAGCCAGGCGGCTTTGAGGCGCTGGTGGGACGGGGCCGAGGTGAGCAGGGGCTCCGGCCAGTCGGCGCAGACGGCCCTGATCTTCCGCAGATCCGTCGGTTCGTCGTCGGCCGACGTGCTGGGGAGGTCCGCCAGCTCGTCCAGGAGGTCTTCCGCCAGCTGGCGGAGGTAGCGGGACGTGGGGGCGGGGGAGGCGCCCGCGGTGGCCGGGGCCTCGGGGCCGCCCGCCGCTCGCCAGCGCGCCGCGATCGCCTTCGGCTCGCGGCCGTCCTGGGCCGCCTGGCGGAGTTCGTGGCCGAGCAGGTCCTCCGGCTGGACCCAGGTCAGTCGGAGCATTCCCGGCCTCCGAGGGATGCGAAGGCCTCTTCGTGAGCGCGGCGGCGGGAGACGTCCCGGGCGAAGATCTCGCGGGTCACCCGGGTGAGCGTGACGGCCGGTTCCCACAGGTCCAGGCGGCTGGCCTCGGCGACCGTCTTGGCCCAGTCCTCCGGGACCGGCGCGCCCAGGGCTCCCGCCAGGGCGCCCGCCATCGTGGCGATGGAGTCGCAGTCCCGGCCGTAGTTCACGGCGCCGAGGACCGCGTGGCGGTAGTCGCCCCGGGCGACGAGCAGCAGGCCCAGGGCCACGGGGAGTTCCTCGATCGCGTGGAGGCGGGACGGGCGGCGGGCACCCAGGGACGGGGCGCGGTAGTCGGGGCCGACCGTGTCGTAGGGGGAGACCGCGTCGCGCAGGGGGCCGAGTGCCGACTCGAAGTCCGTGTGGCGGGAGGCCTCCTCGCAGACCCGTTCGATCGCCGTGCGTGTGCCGTCCTTGGCCAGGGCCAGGCAGGTCGAGACGACCGAGTCCGGGGTCGCCCCGGGGGTGCAGGCCGCGGCCACCGCCGCCGCCAGGACGCCCGCCGCCTCACGGCCGTACGACGACTGGTGCGCGCCGGCGACGTCCAGGGCCTCGGCGTACGCCGCGCGCGGGTCGGCCGCGTTGACCAGGCCGACCGGGGCCATGTACATCGCCGCACCGCAGTTGACGATGTTGCCGGTGCCGGCCTCACGCGGGTCGGCATGGCCGTAGTGGATCCTCGTGACCAGCCACTTCTCCGCGAGGAAGATCCGCTGGAGGGGGAGTGCCTCGGTCTGCAGTTCCGGGATCCAGCGGGGCTCGGTCATCAGGTCGGGGACCAGGTGGTCGGCGACGGCGTAGGCGTCGAGGTGGTCGCGGACCCGGGCGTACACGCGGACCAGGGCGTGGGTCATGAGGGTGTCGTCGGTGACGTGGCCGTCGCCCTTGTGGTACGGGGCGAGAGGGCGGGCCGTGCGCCAGTCGTCGCCGTGCCAGGGGCCGACGATGCCGTGGACGCGGCCGCCGTGGCGCTGAAGGATCTGCTCGGGCGAGTAGCCCTCGACGGGGCCGCCGAGGGCGTCGCCGACGGCCGCGCCGACCAGGGCGCCGGTGATCCGCTCGTCCAGTGTGGCGTTTTGATGGGATGTGGGCTTCATGGCCGCATCATCCATCGGGCTGGGCCGGTTGTACGGCTTCCAGGAGCTCGGCGAGTTCGACGAGGTCGGTGCCGGTGAGGCGGGGCAGGACGCAGCCGGAGAGGGTGCGGCAGGCGTCCCGCCAGGAGACCGGGATCGACGCGCCGCCGCCCGGGGCACCGGTGAGGGCGCCCACCAGGGCGGGGGCGGAGTCCGCCACCCGGGACAGGCAGGCCGCCGCCGGGACCGCCTCGGTGATGCGGCCGCGGGCGGCGGTGGCCAGGGCCAGGGCGACCGGGACGGTCTCGGCGGCGGCGATGCCGTAGCTGTAGACGTGGTCGACGATCTGGTGCTCCAGGGGCGGGACGAGGGCGAAGGCGCCGTCCGCCGCGAGGGCGAGCCGCAGGGCGTGCCGGGCGTTGCGGCCGATCTCCGTCTCCTCGGGGAGCTCGGCGAGCGCGGCCGTGACGCAGGCGTCGACGCCGGAGCCGGCCAGGGCGAGGGCTAGGGCCGCCGCCATGGCGCGGGCCCCGTGCACTCCGTCGCCGTCCTGGGTGTAACGGGCGTCGAACTCGGCGAGGTCGGCGGCGCACCGGGGGTCGCCGGGGTGGGCCACGGCCAGGACGCAGGCGCGGACGCAGGCGGCGTCGTCGAAGTAGTGCGGGTTGTCGTGGCCGGTGGCGGGCGGGCGCAGGCCGGTGGCGAGGTTGCCGAGGCCGGCGCGGACGGAGATGCGGGCGCGCAGGGGGAGGACGGCGGACTCGATCTCGGGGGCGCGGTCCGCCGCGGCGGCGACCTCGCAGGCGATGGCGTTCCAGGTCAGGTCGATGGCGGCGCGGGTGCGGCGGTCTCGGCTCAGGTCGTTCAGGACGGTGTCGTCGCCTGCGCGCAGGAGGGCCTCCGCGGCGAAGGCCGCCCATTCCGCGTCGTCGGAGGGGCCCAGACGGAGGGGTTCCGGGGGCTGGTTGAGGGCGATGGGGACGGGGAGGGTCGTCGTCGCGTTGTGCTCGGCGAAGGTGTCCAGTTCGCGGGTGAGGCGGCGGGTCCAGTCGGGCATGCGGGCGGCTCTGTGGCGGGCGGCGGGCCATCCCGCGGCGTCGCCGGCGGCCAGTCCGAGCAGGAGGCCTTCGGCCCTTTTGTCTCCCACCCGCGCACGGCCCGTAACTGTCACCCGAGGGGTCCTGGTCTCCCGTGGGGCGACTTCGCCGTCGGCGGCCGCGGGGGGTTCTTGTGTGGCGGGAGGTGCGCCGTCGTCCGCCGCCGGTTCGACGTCCAGGGCCGTCGTCGGGCCAGGGGCCGTCGTCGGGTCCAGGGTCGTCATGCGAGGGGCTCCGTTCTGTCGGGCGCCAGGGTGAAGGCCGTCGCGTTCGGCTTCGCGGTGGGTGGCGCCGGGGTCAGCAGGTCCGCCACGGTCAGGACGTGGTGGCCCGCCATCGCCGGCAGGCAGGAGCCCCTGGCCGGGGTGATGGCCGCCGCCCAGGCCGCCGGGATGGCCGAGACGCCCCGGGTCGCGCCCGCCAGCGCGCCCGCGACCGCCGCCGTCGTGTCCGCGTCGCGGCCCATGTTCACCGCCGTCAGGACGGACTGCTCGAAGTCGCCGTCGGCCGCCGCGTACGCGCCGAAGGCGAGGGCGACCGCCTCGGGGGCCAGGTCGGTCCAGGGGTAGCCGCCGATGACGACCGCGGAGCGGACCGCGCGTTCGCCGCGGTGGGCGACCGCCACCGCGCGGCGCAGGCTCCGGGCCGTCCAGGAGTCGTCGGGCACGACCGCGAGGGCCGCGGCCACCACCGCGACCGGCGGGGCGCCGGCCATGGCCGCGGCGACGCCCGCCGCCACCGCCTGGCCGCCGTAGATGCCCTCGCCGTCGTGGCTCACCGAGCCGTCGATCGCGACCAGCCGGGCCGCCTCCGCCGGGCGGCCCGCCGCGAACACCCCGAAGGGGGCCGCGCGCATGGCCAGGCCGTCGCTCCAGGCGTGCCGGTGCTGGGCGGAGATGGGTGCGGCCAGGCCCCGGCGCAGGTTCTCCAGCGTGCCGCGTTCGCTGAAGCCGGCGCCCCGGAACGGGCCCTCGTCGCGGTCGGCGATCAGTTCGTGCCAGGCCGCCTCGACGTGCGCCGGGGTGAGCGCGGAGCCGTGCCGGGCCAGCAGCAGGGCCGAGAAGAGCGCGTACTCGGTGTCGTCCGTGCCGGACGGCTGCTCGGCCACGTAGCCCGTGATGCGGCCCCACCGCGCGCGGATCTCGGACGGCTTCATGTTCTCGGCCGGCGCTCCGAGGGCGTCACCGACGGCCAGGCCCAGCAGCGCGCCGCGGGCCCGAGCGCGGAGTCCGGCGGCGTCCCCGGGCGCCGGGACGGAGGGGATGCAGGCGGTCGATGCCATACGGCATGTGTCCCACTGGGACGACTTCGGCGAGCCTCACCAGCCCCAGCATCACCCGGTCGACATCTGGGCGAGGTGATGATCAAGTGAGCGAAAAACGGCAAACCCGCAGGTTAGCTCAGCCTTTCCTTGCTGGCGAGGGCGGAATCCGCGGCGTAATTTTGGCGTTGTAAAACTCTGGAACTTGTCCAAGGTAGCTGGTTCGACCCAGGGGAGCGGGGTTCTTCCATGGCCATCATCGAGACCGAGGCGGCGCTGCACGAGGCGCACCGGGACAACCACACGCACCGGGACGTGAACGGCGGCTGGCTGCGTCCCGCGGTGTTCGGCGCGATGGACGGCCTCGTCTCCAACCTGGCCCTGATGACCGGCGTCGCGGGCGGGTCGGTCAGCCAGCACACCGTCGTCCTCAGCGGTCTGGCCGGTCTGGCCGCCGGCGCGTTCTCCATGGCCGCCGGTGAGTACACCTCCGTGGCCTCGCAGCGCGAGCTGGTCGAGGCCGAGCTGGACGTGGAGCGGCGCGAGCTGCGCAAGCACCCCAAGGACGAGGAGGCCGAGCTGGCCGCCCTCTACGAGGCGCGGGGGGTCGAGCCGCGGCTGGCCCGCGAGGTGGCCCGGCAACTGTCGAAGGATCCCGAGCAGGCGCTGGAGATCCACGCCCGGGAGGAACTGGGCATCGACCCGGGTGACCTGCCCTCGCCCACCGTGGCCGCGGTGTCGAGTTTCGGCTCCTTCGCGCTGGGCGCGCTCGTGCCCGTGCTGCCGTATCTGCTGGGGGCGAGCAGTATGTGGCCGGCCGTGCTGCTGGCGCTGCTGGGGCTCTTCCTCTGTGGCGCGGTGGTGGCCAAGGTGACGGCGCGCACCTGGTGGTACAGCGGTCTGCGCCAGCTGCTCCTGGGTGGCGCGGCGGCCGGTGTGACGTACGCCCTGGGCACTCTGTTCGGAACGGCCGTAGGATAGCGCGGCTCGGACTTATGCGAGGGGCCGCATAACTAACCGTTACCCGCTGGTTTCGAGCGCGCAACCACCGGGCATGAGCCCCAAGCGCTGTGGGCAATGAGGCTCACCGCGCGTCTCAGCGGGCCGGGCGAAGACGCCTGTCCCGCCGTCGGGCCCGACGGACATCGATCTCACCCGGTCGTTCCGTAGCGGCCCCCACAGCTTCCACCGTCGGCGCGGAACCCCCGCCGCGAGCCCGCGGTGTCCGCATGGTGGAACGGGTTATCCCGGTTCCCGAGAACCGCTCCATCATGTAACCTGCACGAAATTTTGCGATCACGCAGAGGGCCAACGTCGTCCCTCGGCACTTGCACATGCCAGATGACGACGACGGGAGAGCCGATGCGTACGCCGCGCCAGCCGTCCCAGCACTCCGCGAATGGCCAGAACTGGTCGTTCATGGATGCTCGCCCTGCTGCGCAGGGTATGTACGACCCCCGCAACGAGCACGACGCCTGCGGCGTCGGCTTCGTCGCCACCCTCACCGGCGAGGCGTCCCACACCCTGGTCGAGCAGGCTCTGACCGTCCTGCGCAACCTCGAACACCGCGGTGCCACCGGCTCCGAGCCCGACTCGGGCGACGGCGCCGGCATCCTGTCGCAGGTCCCGGACGCCTTCTTCCGCGAGGTGGCCGGATTCGAACTCCCCGAGGCCGGTGCCTACGCGGTGGGCATCGCCTTCCTGCCGGAGCACACCACCGCCGAGACCGTCTCACAGATCGAGACGATCGCCGCCGACGAGGGCCTGACCGTCCTCGGCTGGCGCGAGGTCCCCGTCGCTCCCCAGCTGCTCGGCGCCACCGCCCGGTCGACCATGCCCGTCTTCCGCCAGATCTTCGTCACCGACGGCGCGGCCGTGCCCGCCACGGGCATCGACCTCGACCGCAAGGCCTTCGTGCTGCGCAAGCGCGCCGAGCGCGAGGCCGGTGTCTACTTCCCGTCGCTGTCGGCCCGCACGATCGTCTACAAGGGCATGCTGACCACCGGCCAGCTGGAGCCCTTCTTCCCGGACCTGTCCGACCGCCGCTTCGCCTCCGCGATCGCCCTCGTGCACTCCCGGTTCTCGACGAACACCTTCCCGTCGTGGCCGCTCGCACACCCGTACCGCTTCGTCGCGCACAACGGTGAGATCAACACCGTCAAGGGCAACCGCAACTGGATGGTCGCCCGTGAGTCGCAGCTCGTCTCGGACCTGTTCGGCTCCGACGACAGGACGATCGAGCGGATCTTCCCGATCTGTACGCCCGACGCCTCCGACTCCGCCTCCTTCGACGAGGTCCTGGAGCTGCTGCACCTGGGCGGCCGCTCCCTGCCGCACTCGGTGCTGATGATGATCCCGGAGGCGTGGGAGAACCACGACTCCATGGACCCGGCCCGGCGCGCCTTCTACCAGTTTCACTCCACGATGATGGAGCCCTGGGACGGCCCCGCCTGCGTCACCTTCACCGACGGCACCCAGGTCGGCGCGGTCCTCGACCGCAACGGCCTGCGCCCCGGCCGCTACTGGGTCACCGACGACGGCCTCGTCGTCCTCGGCTCCGAGGTCGGCGTCCTGGACATCGACCCGGCCAAGGTCGTCCGCAAGGGCCGCCTGCAGCCCGGCCGCATGTTCCTCGTCGACACCGCCGAGCACCGCATCATCGAGGACGACGAGATCAAGGCCCAGCTCGCCGCCGAGCACCCCTACCAGGAGTGGGTGGAAGCCGGCGAGATCGAGCTGTCCGACCTGCCCGAGCGCGAGCACATCGTCCACACCCACGCCTCGGTCACCCGTCGCCAGCAGACCTTCGGCTACACCGAGGAGGAGCTGCGCGTCATCCTCGCGCCGATGGCCAAGGCCGGTGCCGAGCCGATCGGCTCGATGGGCACCGACTCGCCGATCGCCGCGCTGTCGGACCGCCCGCGCCTGCTCTTCGACTACTTCACGCAGCTGTTCGCGCAGGTCACCAACCCGCCGCTGGACGCCATCCGCGAGGAACTGGTCACCTCCCTGCGCAGCTCCCTCGGCCCGCAGGGCAACCTGCTGGAGCCGAACGCGGCCTCCTGTCGCAGCGTCCTGCTGCCCTTCCCGGTCATCGACAACGACGAGCTGGCCAAGCTCATCCACATCAACGCCGACGGCGACATGCCCGGCTTCAAGGCCGCGACCCTGTCCGGCCTGTACCGGGTGCACGGCGGCGGTGACGCGCTCGCCGCGCGGATCGAGGAGATCTGCGCCGAGGCCGACGCCGCCATCGAGAACGGCGCCCGCCTGATCGTCCTGTCGGACCGCCACTCCGACGCCGAGCACGCGCCGATCCCCTCGCTGCTGCTCACCGCGGCCGTCCACCACCACCTCATCCGCACCAAGCAGCGCACCCAGGTGGGCCTGCTGGTCGAGGCCGGCGACGTCCGCGAGGTCCACCACGTCGCCCTGCTCATCGGCTACGGCGCCGCCGCCGTCAACCCGTACCTGGCGATGGAGTCCGTCGAGGACCTGGTCCGCGCCGGCACCTTCCTGCCCGGCATCGAGCCCGAGCAGGCCATCCGCAACCTGATCTACGCCCTCGGCAAGGGCGTGCTGAAGGTCATGTCCAAGATGGGCATCTCGACCGTCGCCTCCTACCGCGGCGCCCAGGTCTTCGAGGCCGTCGGTCTCGACGAGGCCTTCGTCGACAAGTACTTCAACGGCACGGCCACCAAGATCGGCGGCGTCGGCATCGACGTCATCGCCAAGGAGGTCGCCGCACGGCACGCCAAGGCCTACCCGGCCTCCGGCATCGCCCCGGCGCACCGCGCGCTGGACATAGGCGGCGAGTACCAGTGGCGCCGCGAGGGCGAGCCGCACCTGTTCGACCCGGAGACGGTCTTCCGCCTGCAGCACTCCACGCGCTCCGGCCGCTACGACATCTTCAAGAAGTACACCGAGCGCGTGAACGAGCAGTCCGAGCGGCTGATGACGCTGCGCGGCCTGTTCGGCTTCAAGTCCGACCGGGAGCCCATCCCGATCGACGAGGTCGAGCCGGTCTCCGAGATCGTCAAGCGGTTCTCCACGGGCGCCATGTCGTACGGCTCCATCTCGCAGGAGGCGCACGAGACCCTCGCCATCGCCATGAACCAGCTGGGCGGCAAGTCCAACACCGGTGAGGGCGGCGAGGACCCGGAGCGCCTGTACGACCCGGCCCGCCGGTCCTCCATCAAGCAGGTCGCCTCCGGCCGCTTCGGCGTGACCTCCGAGTACCTGGTCAACTCCGACGACATCCAGATCAAGATGGCCCAGGGCGCCAAGCCCGGCGAGGGCGGCCAGCTGCCCGGCCACAAGGTCTACCCGTGGGTCGCCAAGACGCGGCACTCGACGCCCGGCGTGGGCCTGATTTCCCCGCCGCCGCACCACGACATCTACTCCATCGAGGACCTGGCCCAGCTGATCCACGACCTGAAGAACGCCAACCCCCAGGCGCGCATCCACGTCAAGCTGGTCTCCGAGGTCGGCGTCGGCACCGTCGCGGCGGGTGTGTCGAAGGCGCACGCGGACGTGGTGCTGATCTCCGGTCACGACGGTGGTACGGGTGCCTCCCCGCTCACCTCGCTGAAGCACGCCGGCGGCCCCTGGGAGCTGGGCCTGGCCGAGACCCAGCAGACGCTGCTGCTCAACGGCCTGCGCGACCGCATCGTCGTGCAGACCGACGGTCAGCTGAAGACCGGCCGCGACGTCGTCATCGCCGCGCTGCTCGGCGCCGAGGAGTTCGGTTTCGCGACCGCGCCGCTCGTCGTCTCCGGCTGCGTCATGATGCGCGTCTGCCACCTGGACACCTGCCCGGTCGGCATCGCCACGCAGAACCCGGTGCTGCGCGAGCGGTACAACGGCAAGGCCGAGTACGTCGTCAACTTCTTCCAGTACATCGCCCAGGAGGTCCGCGAGCTCCTGGCCGAGCTGGGCTTCCGCTCCATCCAGGAGGCCGTCGGCCACGCCGAGGCCCTCGACGTCACCCGCGCGGTCGACCACTGGAAGGCGCAGGGCCTGAACCTGGAGCCGCTGTTCCACGTGCCCGAGCTGCCCGAGGGCGCGGTGCGCCACCAGCTCATCGCGCAGGACCACGGCCTGGAGAAGGCGCTCGACAACCAGCTGATCAAGCTCGCCGCCGACGCCCTGGCCGCCTCCGACGCCACCGAGGCCCAGCCGGTCCGCGCCCAGGTGCAGATCCGCAACATCAACCGCACGGTCGGCACCATGCTCGGCCACGAGGTGACGAAGAAGTTCGGTGGCGCGGGCCTGCCCGACGACACCATCGACATCACCTTCACCGGCTCCGCGGGCCAGTCCTTCGGCGCGTTCGTGCCGCGCGGTGTCACGCTGCGCCTGGAGGGCGACGCCAACGACTACGTCGGCAAGGGCCTGTCCGGTGGCCGGATCGTCGTCCGCCCGGACCGCGCGGCCGACCACCTCGCCGAGTACAGCGTCATCGCCGGCAACACCATCGGCTACGGCGCCACCGGCGGCGAGATGTTCCTGCGCGGCAAGACCGGTGAGCGGTTCTGCGTCCGCAACTCCGGCGCGACGGTCGTCTCCGAGGGCGTGGGCGACCACGGCTGCGAGTACATGACCGGCGGCCACGCGGTGGTGCTCGGCGAGACGGGCCGCAACTTCGCGGCCGGCATGTCCGGCGGTGTCGCCTACGTGATCGACCTCGACCGGGACAACGTCAACGCCGGCAACCTGGACGCGATCGAGGCGCTGGACGACACCGACCGGCAGTGGCTGCACGACGTGGTCCGCCGCCACCAGGAGGAGACCGGCTCCACCGTCGCCGAGAAGCTCCTGGCCGATTGGGACACCGCCGTCGAGCGCTTCAGCAAGATCATCCCCAGCACGTACAAGGCAGTGCTCGCCGCCAAGGACGCCGCCGAGCGAGCCGGTCTCTCCGAGACCGAGACCCACGAGAAGATGATGGAGGCGGCGATCAATGGCTGACCCGAAGGGCTTCCTGAACCACGGGCGCGAGGTCGCCAAGTCCCGCCCCGTGCAGGAGCGCGTCAAGGACTGGAACGAGGTCTACGTCCCCGGCTCCCTGCTGCCGATCATCAGCAAGCAGGCCAGCCGGTGCATGGACTGCGGCATCCCGTTCTGCCACAACGGCTGCCCGCTCGGGAACCTCATCCCCGAGTGGAACGACTACGCCTACCGCGAGGACTGGTCGGCGGCGCAGGAGCGTCTGCACGCCACCAACAACTTCCCGGAGTTCACGGGCCGCCTGTGCCCCGCTCCCTGCGAGTCGGCGTGTGTGCTCGGCATCAACCAGCCGCCGGTCACCATCAAGAACGTCGAGGTCTCGATCATCGACAAGGCGTGGGAGACCGGGGACGTCGCCCCGCAGATCCCGGAGCGCCTCTCGGGCAAGACCGTCGCGGTCGTCGGCTCGGGCCCGGCCGGTCTCGCCGCCGCCCAGCAGCTGACCCGCGCCGGCCACACCGTCGCCGTCTACGAGCGCGCGGACCGCATCGGCGGCCTCCTGCGCTACGGCATCCCCGAGTTCAAGATGGAGAAGCGGCACATCAACCGCCGCATCGAGCAGATGCGCGCGGAGGGCACCCGCTTCCGCACCGGTGTCGAGATCGGCCGCGACCTCAAGGCGACCGACCTGAAGAAGCGGTACGACGCCGTGGTCCTGGCCGTCGGCGCGACGACCGCCCGTGACCTGCCGGTGCCCGGCCGCGAGCTCAGGGGCATTCACCAGGCCATGGAGTACCTGCCCCTGGCGAACAAGGTGCAGGAGGGCGACTTCGTGGCGCCCCCGATCTCGGCCGAGGGCAAGCACGTCGTGGTCATCGGTGGCGGCGACACCGGCGCGGACTGCGTCGGCACCGCCCACCGCCAGGGCGCGGCCTCCGTGACGCAGCTGGAGATCATGCCCCGCCCGAACGACGAGCGGCACCCGGTCGACCAGCCCTGGCCGACCTTCCCCATGCTGTACAAGGTCACCTCGGCCCACGAGGAGGGCGGCGAGCGCGTCTACTCGGTCTCGACGACCCACTTCGAGGGCGACGAGGACGGCAACGTCCAGTGGCTGCACCTCACCGAGGTGGAGTTCATCGACGGCAAGCTGACGCCGAAGCCGGGCACCGAGCGCAAGATCCCCGCCCAGCTGGTCACGCTCGCCATGGGCTTCACGGGCACCGACCGGGAGAACGGCCTGGTCGAGCAGTTCGGCCTGGAGCTCGACGAGCGCGGCAACATCGCCCGCGACGCCGACTGGCAGACCAACGTGCCGGGCGTGTTCGTCGCCGGTGACGCCGGCCGCGGCCAGTCGCTCATCGTCTGGGCGATCGCGGAGGGCCGCTCGGCCGCGAGGGGCGTCGACCGCTTCCTGACCGGTGCCAGCGACCTGCCGGCCCCGATCCGCCCGACGGACCGTGCGCTGATGGTCTGACGCGCGCCCCCACGACGTCCCGTACAAAGGCGTACGGAACACCGACGGCGCCTGCCCCACTGTCCCCGACCGGACGACCGGGCAGGCGCCGTCGCACGTCCTCGACCGGCCGGCCCCGCTGCTCGCCGACGAGCCGGCCGGGCGGCTCGGTCCCGCCGACCGGGCGCTGGAGCCGGGCGATGGAATGGCCGTCGAGGAGTGAGAGAGTGAGCCATGACCGCGATCAGTCTGACCAAGGTGCAGGAGACCGCTCCCGCGCTGGTGAACCTGTACAAGAGCGCCGGGGTCTCCCTCACGAAGCACGGGCTGGACGGACTGCGCGCCGCGGTCTACCTCGTGGTCGACTACTCCGGCTCGATGAGGCCCTACTACCGGGACGGCAGCGTGCAGGCGCTGGCCGACCGGGTGCTCGGGCTGTCGGCGCACCTCGACGACGACGGCACCGTGCCCGTGGTGTTCTTCTCCACCGACGTCGACGCCGAGACGGAGATCGCCCTGGCCGGTCACCAGGGGCGGATCGAGCGGATCGTGGCCGGGCTCGGGCACATGGGCAAGACCAGCTACCACCTGGCCATGGACGCCGTGATCGACCACTACCTCGACAGCGGGACGGCCGAGCCCGCCCTGGTCGTCTTCCAGACCGACGGCGGGCCGATCAACAAGCTCGCCGCGGAGCGGTATCTGTGCAAGGCGGCGAGGCTCCCGCTGTTCTGGCAGTTCATCGGCTTCGGCGACCCGCGCAGCAAGCAGTTCGACTTCCTGCGCAAGCTCGACGAGCTGGCCGTGCCCGGCAAGCGGGTCGTGGACAACGCCGGGTTCTTCCACGCGGGCGAGGACCCCCGCCGGGTGCCGGACGGCGAGCTGTACGACCGGCTGGTGGGGGAGTTCCCGAAGTGGCTGGTGGCCGCCAGGGCCGCGGGCATCGTGCGGGAGCCCGGCAGGCGCTGAGCGGCGCGCTCGCCCCCTTGGCGTAGCCGCCCCCTCGCCCCGTTGGCGCCGCCGGGCAGCCGTGCCACGCTGGGAGGGATCCGACGGGGAGGCGACGACGTATGGGCGACGACGGCGCACGACGGGTGTACGGGGCGGCCCCTGCCCGCAGGGAAGCCCCCGCGGGCAAGGGAGAGAAGCTCGCGGACTGGGCGGACGGCCGGCTGGGGCTCTACGCGCTGGCCAAGGCCAACATGCGCAAGGTGTTCCCGGACCACTGGTCCTTCATGCTCGGCGAGGTCACCCTCTACAGCTTCGTCGTGCTGATCCTCACCGGCGTCTACCTCACCCTGTTCTTCGAGCCGAGCATGCAGGAGGTCGTCTACAACGGCTCCTACACCGAGCTCAACGGCGTCCTGATGTCCAGGGCGTTCGAATCCACCCTGGACATCAGCTTCGACGTGCGCGGCGGGCTGCTGATCCGGCAGATCCACCACTGGGCGGCGCTGGTCTTCATCACCGGCATGCTGGTGCACATGATGCGGGTGTTCTTCACGGGCGCCTTCCGCAAGCCGCGCGAGCTCAACTGGGTCTTCGGCTGGACCCTGCTGATGCTCGGCATCATCACCGGCCTGACCGGCTACTCCCTCCCCGACGACCTGCTGTCCGGCACCGGCCTGCGCTTCGCGCACGGGGCGATCCTGTCGATCCCGATCGTCGGCACGTACGTGGCGTTCTTCCTCTTCGGCGGGGAGTTCCCGGGCGACGACATCATCTCGCGCCTCTTCCCGGTCCATGTGCTGCTGCTGCCGGGGATCATGCTGGGCCTGGTGGCCGCCCATCTGATCCTGGTCTTCTACCACAAGCACACCCAGTTCCCGGGGCCCGGACGCCAGGAGCGGTCGGTCGTCGGGATGCCCTTCCTGCCCGTCTACCTGGCCAAGGCGGGCGGCTTCTTCTTCCTCGTCTTCGGCGTGCTGACGGTGATGGGCGCCATCGCCCAGATCAACCCCGTGTGGGCCTTCGGCCCCTACCGGCCCGACCTCGTCACCACCGGCGCCCAGCCCGACTGGTACCTCGGCTTCTCCGAGGGACTGATCCGGGTGATGCCGGGATGGGAGATCAACCTCTGGGGCCACACCCTCGTCCTCGGCGTGTTCATCCCCTTCTCGCTGTTCCCGCTGATCCTGCTCGCCCTCGGGGTCTACCCCTTCGTCGAGGCGTGGATCACCGGCGACAAGCGCGAGCACCACATCCTGGACCGGCCGCGCAACGTGCCCGTCCGCACCGGCCTGGGCGTGGCCTGGCTGACCCTGTACGCCGTGCTGCTGATCGGCGGCGGCAACGACATCGTCGCCACCCATCTGCACCTGTCCATCAACGCCATCACCTGGTTCGTGCGGATCGGTGTCTTCGTGCTGCCGGTCGTCGCCTTCCTCGTCACCAAGAAGATCTGCATGGGCCTGCAGCGCCGCGACCGCGCCAAGGTCCTGCACGGCAGGGAGACCGGCACCATCAAACGGCTGCCCACCGGCGAGTACATCGAGGTGCACGAACCGCTCACGCAGGCGGACCTGTTCACCCTCACCCAGCACGAGCAGCACCCGCCGTACACGATCGGGCCCGAGGTCGACGCCGGGGGAGTGCGGCGCAGGGTCAAGCGGTCCCAGCGGGTGCGGGCCCGGCTCGCCCACGCCATGTTCGGGCCGGACGCGCGGATCGAGAAGCCGACGGTGGAGGAGTACCGGGAGATCACCAGCGGCGATCACGGTCACTGACCGCCAGGGCCCGGCACTTCTGCCCTGGCCCCCGGGCGGTGCGCGGGGCCCGGGCCTGGCGACCCGGCTCACCCGAGGACGACCCGGCTCACCCGAGGGCGATCACCCCGGGCCGCCACGTGCGCCCAGGGACCAGCGGGGGCCTAGGTGTCGCATTCCAGCACGCTCCCGCACAGCGCGCACCGTGCCCGGACCCGTCCCTTCACCGGCACCCTGATCCGCTGGTGACAGGTGGGACAGGGGAACGACACCCGCAGCCGTCCGCCCGCGTCGGGCGAGAACGCGTACCGCACCCCCGGCTGCGGCCCCTCCGGCGCGTGCCGCCGGTCCCGGGCGTACCGGCGCCGCCCCGCCCAACCCGCCGCGGTCAGCGGCGGCTGCTGCTCGTCCCGCCGGGCCAGCTCCCTGCCCCGCTCGTACGCCCGGTACGCCTGCGGACTGGTGAACCACACCGACGGGTCCTCGCCGAACACCAGCGCCCGCTTCGCCAGCACGTACCCGAACTCCTCCGGCGTCAGGTACCCCAGCTTCTGCGAGGACGCCCCGTCCTCCCGGTAGGCGTCCAGCAGCAGCCACCCCGCGCCCAGGTACGTCGTCACCGTGTCCGTGAGGATCTCGTTGTCCCGCACGCCCGGGAAGGACAGGTCCAGGCGATGCAGGTACACATGCGTCACCTCGTGCGCCAGGGCCGCCCCGATGTCCCGCCGATGCGTACGGAACCGGTCGTTCAGCTCCACGAAGTACTCCGGCCCCGCCGCCAGCTCGACGTTCGCCGCGTGCCGCATCTGCCGGAAGCTCACGATCAGCCGCGCGTCCGGCAGCCGGTAGTGCCGCACCAGCTCCTGCGCGACCCGCTGCGCCCCCAGATACAGGTCGTCGGTGTCGCAGAACGCCACGTCGGCGGGGAGCACGCTGGCCGCGAACGTCTGGATCGTGTCGTACGACAGGCGCCTGTACAGCGCCGTGATGGCGGCCCGCACCGTCTCCAGATGCGGGTAGCCGTGCTCGACCGGCCCGTCGTTCGCCACGCCTCACCCCCAAGACGCCGGAACCCGGTTCCACTGTACGAGGGCCGGGCGCGCCACGGACGGGCGCGGCCGCGGCGAAAACCGGTCGTCCTCACCCCCGGGCCCCGGCACAATCCGGGCCATGACCAGCGACCAGCGCTCCGTCGCCGCCGCGCTCAGCGTGGGCGGCCGGGACGACGACCTCGAAAAGCGGCTCGACGAGGAGCTGACCGCCTTCAACACCGCCGCCACCGGGGCCACCACCGAGCCCCTCTCCGTCCGCGTCACCGACGAGACCGGCGAGCCGGCCGGCGGACTCACGGCCTGGACCTGGGGCAGCCTGTGCTCCGTCGACATGCTCTGGGTGCGCGACGACCTGCGCAACGCCGGCTGGGGCAGCCGGCTGATGCGCGCGGCGGAGACCGAGGCGGCCCGGCGCGGCTGCACCGACATGATCGTCTCCACCTACACCTTCCAGGCCCCCGGCTTCTACCCCCGCCTCGGCTACCGGGAACGGGGCCGGATCGAGGGCGTACCCGGCGGCCACGAGGACGTCTGCTTCCACAAGCGGCTCACCCCGGCCGAAGGATGAGACGACCCGCTGCGGTCCCGCCCGGCCCCCGTAGGCTGACGCCCCATGACCACCAGCAACACCCGTCCCGGCGACGTCGACCCGGCCGTCCGCGAGGAGCTCGGCCGCCTGCGCGACAGCATCGACAACATCGACGCGGCCGTCGTGCACATGCTCGCCGAGCGCTTCAAGTGCACCCAGCAGGTCGGCCGCCTCAAGGCCGAACACCAGCTGCCGCCCGCCGACCCGGCGCGCGAGGCCCGCCAGATCGCCCGGCTGCGCGCCCTCGCCGAGAATGCCAAGCTGGACCCGGCCTTCGCCGAGAAGTTCCTCAACTTCATCGTCGCCGAGGTCATCCGCCACCACGAGCGCATCGCGGACGAGACGCTCAACGGCATCGCACCCGCCGGCACCTGACCGCCCGACGCCCCGGCCGCACCCCCCCGCCACGGCACCGCGACCGCCGGTAACCGGCCACGGGGGAGTGACAGGGCGGCCCGCACGGGGCATGCTGCGCTGTGCACAGCATGTCAGCTGACGAGCACGGCCCGTCAGCGTCCCGCACTACTCTGGTCCTCCACGAGGAAGGGGCGTCGGGCCATGCCGTCGGATACCAGGATCCTCATCGTCGACGACCACGAGGACACGCTGTACGCGCTGGAGAGCGCCCTGGCCCCGCTGGGCTACCAGCTCGGCCGGGCCACCAGCGGCGACGAGGCACTCAAGCAGGTCCTGCGCGGCCATGTCGGCCTGCTGCTGCTCGA
Organism: Streptomyces sp. NPDC094143; assembly: GCF_040303825.1. NCBI lineage: Bacteria > Bacillati > Actinomycetota > Actinomycetes > Kitasatosporales > Streptomycetaceae > Streptomyces > Streptomyces sp. NPDC094143. Next base: position 108,639 of record NZ_JBEOTZ010000009.1, on the reverse strand, counting down.
CGTGCGCATGCCCGGCGTCAGCGGCCTGGAGGTCGTGCGCTACATGCGGCGCGTCGAACAGACCCAGCACATCCCGGTCATCCTGCTCACCGGCTTCGGCGTCGACCAGGAACTGACCACCGCCGCCTTCGGCCTCGGCGTCGCCGACCTCGTCCTGAAACCCGTGGACCCCTGGGCCCTGCGCACCAAGGTCCGCTACCTCTACGACACCCACCAGCGCCACCTCGCCCTGCAGCGCGAGGTACACCGGCTGCGCACCCTCGTCCGGGAGCACACCGACGCCACCCCCCACCCGCCGCGCCTGCCGCACCCCGACGCGCGCGTGCCGTCCCAGCGGCCCTTGGGGGCGCACGCCGGGGAGCTGGAAAGAGACCGCACATAGACCGGACATTGCGTACGTACCGATCCGCCCCTGTGCCTTGCCGGTGCCATCAGGCAGCATGTCACGCATGTCCGTACTGACGCGCGACGAAGCGCAGACCCGAGCAGAGCTCCTCGACGTCCACCGCTACACCATCGAACTGGACCTGACCGGCGGGGACGAGACCTTCGACTCCCATACCCGGATCGCGTTCAGTGCCCGCGCGGACGGTGACACCTTCGTCGAGATCAAGCCCGCCGAGCTGCGCTCCGTCACCCTCGACGGACACCCCCTGGACCCGGAAGCCCTGGACGGCAACCGGCTGCCGCTGAAGAACCTCACCGCCGGCGAGCACGAACTGCGCGTGCGCGCGGCCATGCGCTACTCCCGCACCGGCGAGGGCATGCACCGCTTCACCGATCCCACCGACGGCGCGACTTACGTCTACACGCAGCTGTTCCTGGACGACGTGCAGCGGGTCTTCGCCGCCTTCGACCAGCCCGACCTCAAGGCCGTCTTCGAGCTGTCGGTGCGGGCCCCGCAGGAGTGGACCGTCCTCGCCAACGGGATCACCGAGCACACCGGCGACGGCCACTGGCGGGCCGCCCCCACCCCGCCGATCTCCACCTACCTCGTCGCGGTCGCCGCCGGCCCCTGGCACTCCGTGCGCACCGAACACCGCGGCCTGCCCTTCGGCCTGCACTGCCGGCGCTCCCTCGCCCCCTACCTGGACGCCGACGCCGACGAACTCCTCGACATCACGCGCGCGTGCTACGACCGCTACCACGAGAAGTTCGACGAGCCCTACCCCTTCGACTCCTACGACCAGGCCTTCGTCCCCGAGTTCAACGCGGGCGCCATGGAGAACCCCGGACTGGTCACCTTCCGCGACGAGTTCGTCTACCGCTCCGCCGTCACCGACACCGAGCGCCAGACCCGCGCGATGGTCGTCGCCCACGAGATGGCCCACATGTGGTTCGGCGACCTCGTCACCCTCAAGTGGTGGGACGACATCTGGCTGAACGAGTCGTTCGCCGAGTACATGGGCTACCAGACCCTCACCGAGGCCACCCGCTTCACCGACACCTGGACCGACTTCGGCGTCACCCGCAAGTCCTGGGGCTACGACGCCGACCAGCGCCCCTCCACCCACCCCGTCGCCCCCGAGGCCGTCGACGACACCGCCTCCGCGCTGCTCAACTTCGACGGCATCTCCTACGCCAAGGGCGCCGGCGCCCTGCGGCAGCTCGTCGCCTGGCTCGGCGAGAAGGACTTCCTCGCCGGCATCAACACCCACTTCGCCCGGCACCGGTTCGCCAACGCCACCCTCGCCGACTTCATCGACTCCCTCGCCGGCGCCACCGAACGCGACGTCCACGCCTGGGCCGACGCCTGGCTGCGCACCACCGGCGTCGACACCCTCACCCCGCACATCGCCCCCGGCGAGCACGGCACCTGCGCCCTCACCGTCGACCGCGCCGGCAGCCGCCCGCACCGCATCGCCGTCGGCCTGTACGACCGTGACCTCGGCGACGACGGCGGCCACCTCGTGCTGCGCGAACACCTCCACCTGGACCTCCCGCAGGACGGCGCCCACCCCATCGGCAAGCGTCCGGCCCTGCTCCTCCTCAACGACGGCGATCTCGCCTACGCCAAGGTCCGCTTCGACCCGGAGTCCTTCGAGACCGTCCGCAAGGACCTGTCCGGCCTGCCCGCCCCGCTCACCCGCGCGGTCGTCTGGAACGCCCTGCGGGACGCCGTCCGCGACGGCGAACTCGCTCCCGGCGCCTACCTGGAGACCGCCCGCGCCCACCTCCCCCTGGAGAGCGACCTCGCCATCGTCCAGGGCGTGCTGGCCTTCGCCGCCACCCACATCACCGACCGCTACCTCACCCCCGAGGAGCGGCCCGCCGCCCTCGCCACGCTGTCGGAGCTGTGCCGCGACCTCATCCGCCGCACCGAGGACGGTGACAACCCCGGCCTGCGCCTGATCGCCGTACGCCACCGCATCGACGTGGCCGCCCACCCGGACACCATCGCCGCCTGGCTCGCCGACGGCACCGTCCCCGGCGGCCCGGAACTCGACCCCGAGCTGCGCTGGCGCGTCCTCGCCCGGCTCGCCGTCCTCGGCGCGACCGACGAGGCCGCCATCGCCGCCGAGCTGGACCGCGACCCGAGCGCCACCGGCCAGGAGGGTGCCGCCCGCTGCCGGGCCGCACTGCCCGGCCCGGAGGCCAAGGCCCGCGCCTGGGAGGCGATGTTCGGCTCCGACGAGCTGTCGAACTACCTCTTCACGGCCACCGCCCGCGGCTTCTGGCAGCCCGAACAGGCTGACCTGGTGCGGGAGTACGTGCCGCGCTACTACGCCGACGCGATCCCGGTCGCCGAGCGCCGCGGCCCCGCCATCGCCGTCGCCGTCGGCCGGGACGCCTTCCCCGCCCACGCCGTCGACACGGACGCCCTCCGCCTCGGCGAGCAGTGCCTGCGCGACGCCGACCCGACCCCGGCGCTGCGCCGCGCTCTGGTGGACCAACTGGACGACCTGGAACGAGCGCTGCGGGTACGCGAAGCGCACAGGGGATAACGGAGGACCCGCCCGGGCCGCCACGGCCGGCGACGGGCCGCCCCGGGAAGGCGACCGCCGCCGAGGGCAGCCCTCTCGCGGACTTCGGGGCCCGGGCCGCGCCCCGGACCGGGTTCCTCGGTGTCGTCCGAAAGTGACACCCGCGCGGGCGTCGTCCGAAAGTGACACCCGCGCGTGGAAACACCTCCACCCCGGTCGGGTCGTTGGGCTGTCCGGGCGTGCCGCACCCGCGCCCCGGAGGTCAGTCCATGCGCACGCCGCCCCTCGCCTCAGGCCCCGACGGCCCGCACGCCCTGCGGCCCCTGCTCACCGCCGTGCTCGACGCCCTGGAGGCGGGCGCCCGGGCGCGTGGCGGGCCGCTGCCGGCCGGCGGGCCGGGTGCCGTCGCCGTACGGTTCCGGGATGCGGTGGGGGAGATCCTCCCCGAACAGGGCGACCCGCACGCCGTCCACACGCTGGTCCGGGCCTTCGCCGCAGGCGCCGCCGACCCCGCCCACCCCCTGTGCGCCGCCCACCTGCACTGCCCGCCCCTCGCCGTCGCCGCAGCCGCCGACCTGGCAGCCTCCGCCCTCAACCCCTCCCTGGACTCCTGGGACCAGGCCCCGGCCGCCTCCGAACTGGAAACCATGGTCACGCGGCTCACGGCCACCGAGGTCTACGGCACCGACCCGGCCCGCACCCCCGACTCCGTCGTCACCCCCGACATCGTCGTCACCCCCGACTCCGTCGTCACCACCGGCGGCACCGAGTCCAACCAACTCGCCCTCCTGCTCGCCCGCGAGGCGTACGGCGGCTCCGTCCGGCTCGTGACCGGCGCCAACGCCCACCACTCACTGCCCCGCGCCGCCTGGCTGCTCGGACTCCCCGACCCCGTCGTTCTCCCCGCCCCGGCCGGCACCCTCGACCCCACCGCACTCGCCGAGACCCTCACCCGCCTGACCGGACCGCTGCTCGTCGCCGCCACCGCCGGCACCACCGACGCCGGACTCATCGACCCGCTGCCCGAGATCGCCGCCCACTGCGCGGCCCACGGCGCCCGGCTGCACATCGACGCCGCCTACGGCGCGGGCCTGCTCCTCAGCACCCGGCACCGCGGCCTGCTGAACGGCCTCGACGCCGCCGACACCGTCACCCTCGACCTGCACAAACTCGGCTGGCAGCCGGTCGCCGCCGGACTCCTCGCCGTCCGTGACGCCCACGACCTCACCGCCCTGCGCCACCACGCCGACTACCTCAACGCCACCGACGACACCGAGGCCGGCCTGCCGGACCTGCTCGGCCGTTCCCTGCGCACCACCCGCCGCCCCGACGTCCTCAAACTCGCCGTCACCCTCAAGACCCTCGGCCGCGCCGGCCTCGGCACCCTCGTCGACCAGGTGTGCGCCCGCGCCCGCGAGTTCGCCGCCCTGGTCCACGCCCACCCCGGCTTCGAACTGCACGCCCCGCCCGTCATCAGCACGGTCCTGTTCCGGCCCGCGGACGCCCCCGACGCCACCGTCGCCGCCGTACGCCGCGCGCTGCTCACCGACGGCCGAGCCGTCCTCGGCCGGGCCCGCCTCGACGGCCGGCTCTGGCTCAAGGCCACCCTCCTCAACCCCGCCACCGGGCCCGACGACCTGGCCGCCCTGCTGCACCTCGTGGCAGAGAGCCGAGCGACACTCGTGGAAGGACACACCCCCTGATGAACCCCGCATCCCCTGAGCACCAGGAGCCCGACGCCCCCCGCGACCTGGTCGGCATCGGCATCGGCCCCGCCAACCTCTCCCTCGCCGCGCTCGCCCAGCCCCTGCGCGACCTCGACACCGTCTTCTACGAGCAGCGCCCCGCCTTCGCCTGGCACCCCGGCCTGCTCATCGAGGGCGCCACCATCCAGGTCCCGTTCCTCGCCGACCTGGTCACCCTCGTGGACCCCACCAGCCCCTGGACCTTCCTCAACTGGCTCAGGTCCCGCGAGCGCCTCTTCCCCTTCTACTTCGCCGAGCGCTTCCACATCCACCGCGCCGAGTACGACGCCTACTGCCGCTGGGTCTGCGAGAGCCTCCCGGACCTGCGCTTCCGCCACCAGGTCGACGCCGTCCGCTGGAACCCCGAACGCGACCTGTTCGAGGTCGACTTCACCCAGCTCGACAGCGACGGCGAGGCGGAGGCCCTCGGCCGGACGTACACACGCAACGTCGTCCTCGGCATCGGCACCGAGCCCTACGTCCCCGAACCCCTCAAGCCCCTCACCGAAGCCCCCGGCGTGCCCGTCGTGCACGCCGCCGACTACCTCGACCACCGCGCCGCCCTGCTCGCCGCCGAACACGTCACCGTCGTCGGCATCGGCCAGTCCGGCGCCGAGATCTTCCTCGACCTGCTCCGCAACCGGCCCGCCGGGCGCGAGAACCTCCACTGGCTCGGCCGCACCGAGGCCTTCGCCCCCATGGAGTACTCCAAGCTCGGCCTGGAGCACTTCACCCCCGACCACACCCGCTACTTCCACGCCCTGCCCGAGTCCGCCCGCGACCGGCTCCTCGCCGGGCAGTGGCAGCTCCACAAGGGTATCGACGCCGGCACCGTCGCCGCCATCCACGACGAGCTCTACCGCCGCACCCTGCACGGAGGCTGGCCCGACGCCGTCCTCACCCCCGGCGTGCGCGTCCGCACCGCCGGACGGATCGCCACGACCCAGGTGGAACTGCACCTCGAACACGACCGGCAGGCGAGCCGCTCCCGCCTCACCACCGACGCCGTCGTCCTCGCCACCGGCTACCGAGAACGCCCCCTCGACCGCGTCCTCGCCGGACTCGACCCCTACATGCGCCGGGACAGCCAGGAGCGGCCGCGCATCGACGAGGACCACCGGCTCGTCCTGGACCCGTCCGTCACCGGCTCGGTGTACGTCCAGAACGCCGAGACCCACACCCACGGCGTCGGCACACCCGACCTGGGCCTCGTCGCCTGGCGCGGCGTGATCATCCTCAACTCCCTGATGGGCGGTGAGGCCTACGGGCTCCCGCGCCGCACCGCCTTCACCACCTTCGGCCTCACCCGGCGGCAGCAGGTGCCGCCGCCCCGCGAGGCACCGGCCCTGACCCCGCTCGTCGACGACCGGAGGTGAGAAGGACGACGGGGACGCGGCTCAGAACACGGGCGTGCCGTTCCGCGTGAGCCGCCACTCCACCGCGGCGAACTCGGCCGGATCGATCGACCCCTTCGCCTTCACCCAGGCGATCATGGTGTTGCGGATCTCGTCCGAGTTCGACCACAACAGCGGCGCGGCGGCGACATGCGGGAAGTTCCCGCCGCCGTTGGCCCGGTAGTTGTTCACCGCGAACACGAACCGCGCGTCGTCCGCCAGCGGCTGCCCACCGAACCGCACGTTCGTCACCCGCGACCCGGCCGGCTTTGCGATGTCGATCTCGTACGACAGACCGCTCACCACGTCGTAGTTGTAGTCCGGCGTCCCGCCCGCGTTGGTCAGCTTCGCCGGGTCCACCGGCCCGCCCGGCGCGGTCTGCGTGAAGTAGTTCGCCGAGAACTCCAGGTACGCCTTCATCTGCCCGCCCGTCATCAGACGCGCCTCCAGCGTGTTCTCGAACACGTACAGGCCCGCCACGTCCCGGATCGTCACCTCGCCCGCCGGGATCCGGGCACTGCGCGAGAAGCACGCCGCCTGCGACAGCACCGGCAGCGCCGCGTACTCCGTGCCCGCCAGCGCCTGCTTCACCGTGTCCGCCTGGATGTGGTTGATCAGGTCGATGATCGGCACGTCCTTGTACGGCGCCTCGGCCGACGTCATCTCCGCCGCGTTCGTGCCGATGACCTGGTTGACGTACGCCACGACCTTCTCGTGCTCGTCCGACAGCAACCGCACGATCTTCGGGTCCTCCTGGACGGTGTTGGAGTTAAGGACCCGCGCGCCGGCCTTCTCGACCTTCCAGCAGCCCTTCTCCCAGACCAGCTCGAAGTCGAACAGCGTCAGCCGCTGCCCCCACTTCAGCGGCTCGGACAGCACGACCCGCTCGCCCGTCTTCTCGTTCGTCACGAAGTACTCGGGGATCTCCGTGTGCGCGTGCCCGACCAGGATCGCGTCGATGCCCGGCACCTGCTCGGCCACCAGACCGGCCGCGTTCTCGATGTACGGCAGCTGGTCACCGTAGGACGACGTGCCCGACGAGCCGCTGTGCGCCGAGACGATGACGACGTCCGCGCCCATCGAGCGCAGCTTCGGCACCCACTTCGCCGCCTGCTCCTCCAGACCCGGGAACGTCATCTTCCCCTGCACGTTCGCCTTGTCCCAGATCGCGATGCCCGGGTTGGTCAGCCCCAGCACCGCCACCTTCACGTCCCGCCCGAACGGCGTGCGCAGCCGGTGCATGCTGTACGGCGCGAACGCCGGCCGCAGCGTCTTCGCGTCCAGCGCGTTGGCGCCCAGCAGCGGGAAACGGCACTGCTGCTCGAACTTGCGCAGCACCGGAATGCCGTAGTTGAACTCGTGGTTGCCGAGCGCCGCCGCGTCGTATTCCATCGCGTTCATCGCCTGCGCCATCGGGTGCACCGGCCCGCCCTCGGCGGTGATCGGGTCCACCTTGGCGTAGTAGTACGACAGCTGTGTGCCCTGGATGGTGTCGCCCGCGTCGATGAGCAGCGTGTTGCGGCGGCCCTTCTCCTCGCGGACCTGGTTCACCAGCGTGGACACCTTCGCCAGGCCGACGTCGTTGTGCGCCTTGTCGTCGAACTCGGCGTCCGTGAAGTAGTCCCAGTTGAAGACGTTGCCGTGCAGGTCCGTCGTCCCCATCACGGTGAACGCGTACCGCTTCGCACGCCCCCGCGAGCCCTCCCGCGCCTCGGCCGCCTCGGCGCCCGGCGCCGCGACCGCACCGGCCAGCGCCACCCCCGCCCCGGTCACGGCGGACTTCTCCAGGAACTTCCGGCGGTTCAACGGCATCTCGGGCTCTCCTCGCGGAATCTGTGGAACGACGCGCGTAGATAACGCGCGTAGATTCTGACCCGGCCATGACCGGCCGCAACAGACCCGCCAGGTTGCGATCTGATGACTCGGTTCCGTCCACTCCATGCCGCCCGCCCGCCACACCGTGACACAGTGGGGCGTATGACCGCGCCCACGGCAGACGCCTCCCAGCCCGCCGTCCCCTACGGCACGCCTGAAGCCCCGCGCATCGCCGTGCGCGGCGAGGCCCGCCTCGAAGTCGACCCGGAGATCGCCCGCATCGGCATCACCGTCGCCGCCCGCGGCCGCGACCGCCGCTCCGCCCTCGACGACCTCACCCGCCGCAACGCCGGCGTCCTCGACCTGGTCAAGTCCTACGGCGACGCCGTGGAACGCCTGGAGACCGGCGCCTTCTCCATCACGCCCGAACTCACCAAGCACGGCCGCGGCGAACGCGTACGCACCTACCACGGCAGCGTCCACGTCACCGCCGAGCTCACCGACTTCACCGCCCTCGGCGAACTCACCACCCGCCTCGCCGACCTCGACCTCACCCGCGTCGACGGCCCCTGGTGGGCCCTGCGCCCCGACTCGCCCGCCCACCGCGAGGCCCGCAAGAAGGCCGTGACGGAAGCCGTCCAGCGCGCCCGCGAGTACGCCGAGGCCCTCGGAACCACCCTCGCCGCCCTGGTCGAGCTCGCCGACATCGGCGCCGAGAACAGCCCGCCCGCCTACCCCCAGGCCCCCGGCCGGATGCGCTCCGCCGCCTTCGCCGGTGCCGCCGAGGACGCCCCGGCCGCCCCCCTCGACCTCGAACCCCAGCGCCAGCGCGTCCACGCGCAGATCAACGCCCGCTTCACGATGGTGCCGCCGCGCCTGTGAGCCTTGCGGAGAAACGAATTCCGAATACACGAACGAATTCCCAGGGTGCTCATCGGAGCGCCCTGCCGCACAATTCAACACTTGTCAATAACGCTTCACGCAACGTCTGTTGAGTGGTCACGCTCGACCAATTCTCTACCAGTCGGTAACTCATAGGCTCAGACCTATGCGTCGAGCAAAGATCGTCTGCACCCTTGGGCCCGCCACCGACTCGTACGACCAGATCAAAGGCCTGGTCGACGCCGGAATGGACGTGGCCCGATTCAACCTCAGCCACGGCGGACACGCCGAACACGAGGAGCGCTACCACCGCGTGCGCAAGGCCGCCGACGAGACCGGCCGCAGCGTCGGCCTCCTCGCCGACCTTCAAGGCCCGAAAATCCGCCTCGGCCGCTTCACCGAAGGCCCCGTACTCCTTGAACGCGGCGACACCTTCACCATCACCGTCGAAGACGGCGTCGAAGGCGACGGCCACAGGTGCGGCACCACCTACGCCGGCCTCGCCGCCGACGTCACCCCCGGCGAACGCATCCTCGTCGACGACGGCAGGGTCTGCCTCGAAGTCACCGAGGTCGACGGCCCCCGCGTCCACACCACCGTCGTCGAGGGCGGCGTCATCTCCGACCACAAGGGCCTGAACCTGCCCGGCGTCGCCGTCTCCGTCCCCGCCTTGTCCAAGAAGGACGAGGACGACCTGCGCTGGGCCCTGCGCACCGGCTTCGACGTCATCGCCCTGTCCTTCGTCCGCAGCGGCCACGACATCCAGGACGTCCACCGCATCATGGACGAGGAGGGCCGCCGCCTCCCCGTCATCGCCAAGGTCGAAAAACCCCAGGCGGTCGAGAACATCGACGACATCGTCGCCGCCTTCGACGGCATCATGGTCGCCCGCGGCGACCTCGGCGTCGAAATGCCACTGGAGCAGGTCCCGATCGTCCAGAAGCGCGCGATCAAACTGGCCAGGCGCAACGCGAAACCGGTCATCGTCGCCACGCAGATGCTCGACTCGATGATCGACAACGCCCGCCCGACCCGCGCCGAGGCCTCCGACGTCGCCAACGCGATCATCGACGGCACGGACGCGGTGATGCTGTCCGGCGAGACGAGCGTCGGCAAGCACCCCATCGAGACGGTCCGCACGATGGCCCGCATCGCCGAGGCGGCGGAGGAGGACATCCTCGCCAAGGGCCTGCCGCCCCTGACCGAACACGACAAGCCCCGCACCCAGGGCGGCGCGGTGGCCCGGGCGGCAGCCGAGATGGGCGACTTCCTGGGCGCGACGTTCCTGGTCGCCTTCACCCAGTCCGGCGACACGGCCCGCCGCCTCTCCCGCTACCGCTCGCCCATCCCGGTGCTGGCCTTCACCCCCGACCAGGCGACCCGCTCCCAGCTCGCCCTGACGTGGGGCGTGGAGACATTCCTCGGCCCGTGCGTGGACTCCACGGACGCGATGGTCCACCAGGTCGACGAACTGCTGCTCAAGTACGGCCGCTGCCGCCCGGGCGACATGGTCGTCATCACGGCAGGCTCCCCACCCGGCGTCTCGGGCTCGACGAACATGGTCCGCGTCCACCACATCGCCCAGGACGACAGCCCGAGGTAGGCCACGGTCAGTACTTGGGCCCGACGTGGGCGTCCATGAGGGCTACGGAGGCTTTGCGGGCGACGGAGATGTTGTACGGGTTGCCGGCGCGGGTGCAGTGGGTCCACTCGACGCCGAGCTTGTCCAGGGTGTCGGTGTAGAGCCGTCGGATGTCTTCGGAGACGTTGGTGAAGAAGTACCGAGGGTATTCATAGCGCTTGCGCTCGCCGGCGACGATGCGGGTCGTCCAATTGGTGACGCGGCAGCCGTCGGAGTGGACGAGGCCACGGATGAATTCCCACGGGTGAGCGTCGATGATCTCCTGCTGCCAGGGTTCGAGGGCGATCCGGCGCTCATGCTTCTTGCCGGGGCCGTGCTGAGGGAACATGCAGGTCCAGTGCTTCGTGTATGACTTCACCTCGACACAGCCGGGCCTGTGACGCTGTCTGACGCTGGGCGACGGCATCACCGTGCGCATGGCATCCTCGGCTGCAGAGATCAGTCCGGTCTGCGTGGCATTGCAGAACACGGACAGGTGGTGCTGCTTGCGCTTCGAGATGATGTGGCCGTCGCCGAGGTAGAGGCCGAGCAGGTAGGCGTATGCGACCCGGTCGAACTCTCGGCCTGTGCACCGGGGGCAGTCGGTCGGCCGTTCGTAGAGCTCGCCGCGTGCTTTGCGATCTTCGCTGCGCCACCAGCCGACCGTGCCTCGCGGGACATCGAGGCGTTCCGCGACGGTGCGGTTCGGTACACCCTGGCGCATCAGCGCGACGGCTTGAGCTCGAATCGAAGGGCTGTGCTGCTCCATGTGAGTAACTCTGTGCCACTGGCCGTGACCGATTGCAGCAAAAAAGCGGAGAACCACGCGAACGTGATCCTCCGCTTCTGATCTTGTGGTGCCCGGTGTGGGATTCGAACCCACATGCCCAAAGGGCACGGCATTTTGAGTGCCGCGAGTCTGACCAGTTCCTCCAACCGGGCAAGTCAGGAGACCGGTCAGCAGTGTACCGGTTCACTGCGCGGCCTTGCTGCTAGGTACGCTCTTGGGAGCAGTACCGGCCTGCCCCGTACCAAGGAGCCCACGTGAGCGCCCCCGAGTCGCCCCAGCCTGTTGACGTGCCTGATGAGGACAAGTCGCACGTGCCTCCGATGACGACCCGGGTCGTCATCGCCGAGGACGAGGCCCTGATCCGGCTCGACCTCAAAGAGATGCTGGAGGAGGAGGGGTACACCGTCGTCGGCGAGGCCGGTGACGGTGAGCAGGCCGTGGAGCTGGCCCGTGAGCACCGCCCCGACCTGGTGATCCTGGACGTGAAGATGCCGAAGCTCGACGGCATCTCCGCGGCCGAGAAGATCGCCGAGGAGAGCATCGCGCCGGTGCTGATGCTGACCGCCTTCTCGCAGCGCGACCTGGTGGAGCGCGCCCGGGACGCCGGGGCGATGGCCTACCTGGTGAAGCCGTTCAGCAAGACCGACGTCGTGCCGGCGATCGAGATGGCCGTCTCCCGCTTCACGGAGCTGAAGGAGCTGGAGAAGGAGGTCGCCGACCTCACGCTCCGCCTGGAGACCCGCAAGCTGGTGGACCGCGCGAAGTCCATCCTGCAGACGGAGTACGGGCTGACCGAGCCGGCCGCGTTCCGGTGGATCCAGAAGACGTCGATGGACCGCCGCATGTCGATGCAGCAGGTCGCGGAGGCGGTCATCCAGGACGCCGAGGAGAAGAAGGCCGGCAAGGGCTGATCCGGCAGTACGGAAAAAGCGGCCTGTTCCCTTCCGGGCGGAAGGGAACAGGCCGCTTTCGTGTACGGCCGGGACTCAGTCCTCGCCGAGGTAGGCCTTGCGCACGGACTCGTCGTGCAGCAGGTCCTGGCCCGTCCCGGACAGGACGATGTTGCCGACCTCCATGACGTGGCCCTGGTCGGCCAGGGACAGGGCCGCCTGGGCGTTCTGCTCGACCAGGAGGATGGTCGTGCCCTGGGACTTCAGCTCCGAGATGGTCGCCATGATCTTCTGCATCATGATCGGGGAGAGACCCATGGAGGGCTCGTCGAGCATGAGCAGCTTGGGCTGGGACATCAGGGCGCGGCCCATGGCGAGCATCTGCTGCTCACCGCCGGAGAGGGTTCCGGCGGCCTGGTTGCGGCGTTCGCCGAGGATGGGGAAGAGGTCGTACGCCTTCTGGATGTCCTTTTCGATGCCTTCCTTGTCCTTGCGGAGGAAGGCGCCGAGCTGGAGGTTCTCGAAGATCGTCAGGCGCGGGAAGATGTGCCGGCCTTCGGGGGAGTGGGCCAGGCCGAGGGAGACGATCTTGTGGGCGGGGACCCCGTTGAGGGGTTCGCCGTCGAAGAGGATCTTCCCGGCGGTGGGCTTGAGCAGGCCCGACAGGGTGCGCAGGGTGGTCGTCTTGCCGGCGCCGTTGGTGCCGATGAGGGTGACGACCTGCCCGGCGTCGACGCTGAAGGAGATGCCCTTGACGGCTTCGATCTTGCCGTAGGAGACCCGGAGGTCCTCGACTTCGAGGAGTGCGGTCACTTGGCTTCTCCCTTGGTGCTGCTGGTGGTGCTGGGCGCTTCCGCGGCGGCTTCGGCGGCCTCGACCTCGGCGGCTTCGGCCTGGCCGGGGTCGCCTTCGAAGGGCTCTCCGAGGTAGGCGGCGACGACGCGTTCGTCGGCCTGGACGACGTCGGCGGTTCCCTCGACGAGCTTCTCGCCCTGGACGAGGACGGCGACGCGGTCGGAGAGGTTGAAGACGAAGCGCATGTCGTGCTCGATGAGCAGGACGGCGATGCCCTTGTCGCGGATGGCGAAGACGAGGTCTTCGGTGGCCCTGGTCTCCTGCGGGTTCATGCCGGCGGTGGGCTCGTCGAGGAGGAGCAGGCCGGGCTCGGAGGCCATGGCGCGGGCGATCTCCAGCTTGCGCTGCTCGCCGTAGGGGAGGTTGCGGGCGAGGTGGTCGCGCTTGTGGGCGAGGCCGATGAACTCCAGGAGTTCCATGGCGCGTTCCTCGCTGGCGCGCTCGGCCTTCTTGAAGCCGGGGCCGCGCAGGAGGGCGGACCAGAGGCCTTCCTTGGTCCGCGTGTGGCGGCCGACGAGGACGTTCTCGAGGACCGTCATGTTGGCGAACAGGCGGATGTTCTGGAAGGTGCGGGCGATGCCGGCCTGGGTGACCAGGTGGGGCTTGGGCGGGAGCACGGTGCCCTTGTAGGAGACGGTGCCCTCGGTGGGGACGTACAGGCCGGTGAGGCAGTTGAAGAAGGTGGTCTTGCCGGCGCCGTTGGGGCCGATGAGGCCGACGATCTCGCCGGCGTTGACCGTGAAGTCGACGGAGCGGACGGCGGTGAGGCCGCCGAAGCGCATCGTGACGTCGCGGGCTTCGAGTACAGGTGTCGTCATGATGGTTACGCCCCCGCCTTGGTGACGGCCGGTTCGTCGGTCAGCGTGGTCTGTTTTGGTACGTCGAGTTGGCCGGTCTCGTGGAATTCGAGCTGGCGCCGGCGGTTGGCGATGATGCCTTCGGGGCGGAAGCGCATCAGGAGGATGAGCGCGATGCCGAAGGCGAGGAGTGACTTCTCCTGGAGGAAGACGAGCTTCTCGGGGAGCAGGTAGAGCAGGGCCGCGCCGAGGAGCGGTCCGGCGACGGTGCCCATGCCGCCGAGGACGACCGCGGCCAGGAGGAACGCGGAGTTGGGCGGGGTGGAGCCGGCGAACTGGTACGGCGTGGGGACCACGCTGTAGGTGACGTGGGCGCTGACGGTGCCGGCGAGGCCGGCGAGGGCGGCGCCGAGGGCGAAGGCGATGAGCTTGACGCGGAAGCCGTTGATGCCCATGGCGGTGGCGGCGGTCTCGTCCTCGCGGATGGCGATCCAGGAGCGGCCGATGCGGGAGTCGGCGGCGCGGGTGTAGACGAGGACCACGATGGCCATGATCAGGACCATCAGCAGGTAGTAGTTGGCGAACCGGCCGAGGGTGAACCCGCCGATGTCGTGGGCCTGCCCGAAGTTGAACCCGAAGAGGTTCAGGTCGGGGATGGAGGGGATGCCGTTGGGGCCGTTGGTGACGTCGGGTCCGGACTGGCCGTCCATGTTGTTGACGGCGATGCGGAAGATCTCTCCGAAGCCGAGGGTGACGATGGCGAGGTAGTCGCCGCGCAGCCGCAGGGTCGGGGCGCCGATGAGGACGCCGAAGACCAGGGAGGCGGCGGCGCCGGCCAGGGCGGAGGCCCAGAAGGGCAGGTGGACGCCGGAGATGGTGGAGAACTCGGAGCCGGAGACGAGGGCGGCGGTGTAGGCGCCGACGCCGAGGAAGGCGACGTATCCGAGGTCGAGGAGTCCGGCGAGGCCGACGACGATGTTCAGGCCGAGGGCCACGGTCCCGAAGATCAGGATGTTGACGCCGATGTTGGCGTAGTGGTCGTCGGTCTGGGTGAAGGGGAAGGCGATGGCCGCGGCGAAGCCCATGGCGAGGGTGAAGCTGCGGTTGGCGGCGACGAGCGCGGAGAAGCGGTCGAGGAGGCCGGCGGTGTGCAGTGCCCAGATGGCGAAGACGACGACGAAGAGGTAGCCGACGAAGAGTTCGCCGTACTCGGTGTCGATGCCGTAGGTGAAGACGCCGAGGCCGATGATCGTGACGACCGTGATGACGGCTCGCTGCACCCAGGGCGCGACGGCCTGGGGGGCGGTGATCAGCTCGGGCTTGGCGACGTAGGCCTTGAGGGCTTCCTTGGTGCCGTCGCCGGCGTGCTCCTGCGGGAGGGCGAAGGCGCCGAGGACGGGCAGCAGGGAGGCGACGGCCGCGATCCAGCCGCCGGGTTCGAGGTTGACGACACCGCCGAGTTCGGCGCTGATGGCGATGACGGTGAACCAGGTGACGGCGAATCCGCCGAGCGCGGTGAGGACGAGCGGAGCGTTGTTGCGGGCGGGCAGCAGCCAGCCGAGGCCGCGGATGCCGTACGAGGCGAGCGCGTACAGCGTGGTGAGGAGCCCGGCGGTGAAGGTGAGCCACTGCAGGCCGCCGGGGTAGCCGTTGATGGTGAGGTCGCCGGGGAACTCGGAGGTCCAGGTCCAGGCGAGGAAGGCGGAGGCCGCGGTGGCGATGCCGCCGCCGAGGAGCAGGGCGCGGGCGGCCGCCAGGGGCAGGGGTATGAGGCCGCGCGGGGCGGGCGGCGCGGGGGTGGCGTCCGGGGCGGGGGTCTTGGTCGTCTCGGTCATGTGATCACGCCCTGTCCGCGACGCGCTCGCCGAGCAGGCCCTGTGGCCTGAAGAGGAGCACGAGGATGAGGAGGCAGAAGGCCCACACGTTCGCCCAGCTCTGGCCGCCGAGCTGCTGCATGCCGGGGATCTCGTCGATGTAGGCGGAGGCGAGGGTCTCGGCGATGCCGAGGACGATGCCGCCGAGCATGGCGCCGTAGATGTTGCCGATGCCGCCGAGGACGGCCGCGGTGAAGGCCTTGAGGCCCATCAGGAAGCCCATGCGGTAGTCGACGTTGCCGTACTTGAGTCCGTAGGCGACGGCGGCGACGGCGGCGAAGAAGCCGCCGATGGCGAAGGCGATGACGATGATGCGGTTGGTGTCGATGCCCATGAGCTGCGCGGTGTCGGGGTCCTGCGCGGTGGCCTGCATGGCGCGGCCGGTGCGGCTGCGGCGCACGAAGAAGGCGAGGGCGGCCATGCAGATGACGGCGGCGAGGATGAGGAAGATGTCGGCGTCCTTGATGGTGACGGAGCCGATCTCGTGGGTGGCGTCGAGGCCCGGGAAGGCGCGGGCGCGGTCGGCGCCGGGGTAGAAGTTGCGCACGACCTCCTGGAGGGCCAGGGAGAGGCCGATGGCCGTGATGAGCGGTGCCAGGCGTGGTGCTCCGCGCAGGGGCCGGTAGGCGAACCGTTCCGCTCCGACGGCTATGAGGATGGCCACGAGGGCGCCGCCGAGGAGCATCAGGGGTACGGCGAGAGCCATCGAGGTGCCGTCGGGCAGGATGTAGAAGTAGACCGTGAGGGCGCCGAACGCCCCGGTCATGAAGATCTCGCCGTGCGCGAAGTTGATGAGCTGGACGATGCCGTACACCATCGTGTAGCCGATGGCGATCAGCCCGTACATCGAGCCGAGAAGCAGCCCGTTGGCCAGCTGCTGCGGCAGGGTGTTCACCGCATGGCCTCCATGTCGCTGGTGGTCGTGTGCACTGGATGCGTGCGTGGTCGCGTGCTGTGTGGGGGTGTGAAAACGGGCCGCGCGGTCGGGGTCGTCCTCCCGCGCGGCCCGTGGTGCGGCTATGGGGGGGCCGGGATTACTGCAGGTCGGCGGTGCCGGTCTCGACGGCCTTCCAGGCGCCCTTCTCGACCTGGTACACCGTGAGCTGCTTGTTGGTGGTGTCGCCGTACTGGTCGAAGGCGATCTTGCCGGTGAGGCCTTCGAAGTCGGACTTCTGGACACCGTCGACGACCTTGGAGCGCAGGTCGTTGATGTCGCTGGGCACCTTGCCGCCGTTGGCGTCGGCCGCGGCCTTCACGGCCTTGATGATGGCGGTGGTGGCGTCGTAGGCGTAGGCACCGTAGGCGCCGTAGTCGCCCTTGTAGCCCTTGTCCTTGTAGGTCTGGATGAACTGCTTGGCGGCGGGCAGGGTGTCGGCGGGGACACCGATCGCCGTGGCGAGGTCACCCTCGGAGGACTTGCCGGCGGCCTCGATGTAGGTGGAGGCGAACATGCCGTCGCCGCCGAACAGCGGGATCTTGACGCCGGCGTCCTTGAGCTGCTTGGTGATCAGCGCGGACTCGTCGTACTGGCCGCCGTAGTAGAGCAGGTCGGCACCGGAGTTCTTGATCTTGGTGACGAGGGAGCCGAAGTCCTTGTCGCCGGTGTTGACGTGGTCGGTGCCGACGACCTTGCCGCCGAGCTTCTTGTACTGCTCGGCGAAGATCTTCGCGAGGCCGGCGCCGTAGGTCTGCTTGTCGTCGACGACGAAGGCCTTCTTCTTCTTGAGGCCGTTGAACGCGTAGCCGGCGGCGAAGCTGCCCTGCAGCTCGTCGGTGGTGGCGGTGCGGAAGTAGGTCTTGAACGGGCGCTTCTTGTCCGTCTGCCAGTTCTTGCCCTGGGTCAGCTCCGGGTTGGTGTTCGCCGGGGAGATCTGGACCATGTTGGCCGAGGCGAAGACCTGCTGCATCGTCTGGGCGACGCCGGAGTTCAGCGGGCCGACGGCGCCGACGGCCGTTTTGTCGCCGACGATGTTGGTGGCGTTGGACTGTCCGGTCGCGGGCTGCGCCTTGTCGTCCAGGGCCCTGAGCTTGAACTTCACGCCCGGGACCCAGTTGTTCTTGTTGGCGTCGTCGACGGCTATCTGGGCGCCGTACTGGATGCCGAGGCCGGTGGTGGAGTTCTCACCGGAGAGGGGGGCGTCGACGCCGATGGTCAGTGTCGTGCTGCTCCCGCCGTCTCCGCCCTTGTCACCGCTGTCGTCTCGGGAACCGCAGGCGGTGAGAGTCAGAGCTCCGGTCGTGAGAACGGAGGTAAGAATCACCAAGGAACGCTGTCGCACAATCAGTCCTTTCACAGGCAGGCCCCGCCCTGGTCGGGGGGTGAGTGCCGCGCTGGTACCGAACTCCCGATGTGGAGCGGTGACTGGCCGTGACTCTAAGCCCGGGGTAAGGGCAGGGTCAGTGGTGCGGGCTCGCTTGTGACTTTCTTGTTATGACGGGGTGGATGTCCGCTCTCGGCGATGGACCCTCTCGGCGGGTTTGGTGGTTTTTCGCCGAAGTCCGCATTCTGAGAACGCGCACTTCCGGTTGGCCGTGGCTGAGATCGTGTGCCGCCCGGGCCGCTGGCCACGCGGACAAGATCGGAAAGGCTCCGGGAGCGGACGCGGCCGAAGGGGGAAATCGTGGTGTTGTATTGCGCGCGCGTTACGGAGCGTTACGTAGAGAAATGGCGGGGCGGCGAGATCACCGATCGCCATACCAACGAAAACGGCTTTTTTCCCACTCCCGTGGACGCCGGGGAGGGAGCAGGAGGAACGCCCCGCCGCTTCGGGGTCGGACCCGGTGCGGCGGGGCGTTCGGCGGTCGTGCGGCCGGTGTCGGCTACGGCAGCTGTGTGAAGGGCGCGAGGAACGCGCGGGCGCCGGGGGTGTCCAGACGGTACGTCACATTGGTTGCGTAGCAGGGCGTGTCACCGGTGATGGTGGTGGCGGCGAGGACCCGCTTGCCGCCCAGCGTCGCGAAGTTGGGGCCGCCCGAATCGCCGTAGCAGGCACCGCCGTTGCCCTGCGGCGCGGTCATCGCGAGGCGGGCCCAGGAGTCGTTGAGGGCGTTGAAGGTGACGGGCGCCTTCATGCGGACGCCGCCGCCGGGGTGGGTGTGGCCGCCGGGGCCGTTGACGGCCTCCTGGGTGCCGTATCCGGCGACGACCCAGTCGGTGGCGCTCAGGCCCTGCGGCCCGAGCCTGCCGAGCTGGTCGGCGGTGGGCAGGGCGGCCGGGGTGAAGTTCCAGCGGGCCTTCACTGCGGCGGCGGACAGCTGGATCACCGAGATGTCGTGGGTGTCGGACGCGGGTCCCGGGTAGTCGGGGTGCGAGTGGGCGGTGCCCGGGACGGCGACGGCGGCGGCCTGCGCGGCGGGGTCGCCGGGGTGCTTCTTCGCCGCCGCGTCGAGCCCGGCCTGCACGTCCTGGTCCAGGGACACGAAGAAGCGCACGTTGTCGGGCCAGTCGGTGGTGCAGTGCGCGGCGGTCAGGAAGGTGTCCCGGTCGATCATGGTGCCGGAGCAGACCCAGTCGACCCGGTCGGGGGTCGCGGCGTCGCCGTCGTCGTCCCAGGTGGCCACCAGCGCGCCCACTTCGGTGCGTTCGGGGGCGGGCGTGGCGTTGTAGGAGTTGATGGCGGAGGACGGCAGCGCGGTGGCGAGCACGGCGGCGCTGGCCGCGGCGATGACGGCGATGGCGCGTACGGAGGTCAAGAGAAACCCTTCTGGGGGTGGGACGGGCCTTCTCCTGTGGGGGTGGAGCGTCAGTGAAGCGCCCGGCGGCGGCCGCGACAAGAGCACGGCCGCCCCTCCAGGGTTTTCCCTACGTCGGTCAGCTCGCCGAGCGGACGAATTCCTCGTCGCCCGGCTTCACGTCGCGCAGCAGACAGGTCAGCCGGGCCGTGCACACCCGCTTGTCGTCCTCGTCCGTGATGACGATCTCGTAGGTGGCGGTCGTGCGGCCCCGGTGCACGGGGGTGGCCACGCCGGTGACCACGCCGGAGCGGGCCCCGCGGTGGTGCGTGCAGTTCAGGTCGACGCCCACGGCGATCCTGGAGCTGCCGCCGTGCAGCATCGAGCCCACCGAGCCGAGCGTCTCGGCCAGCACCGCGGAGGCCCCGCCGTGCAGCAGCCCGTAGGGCTGGGTGTTGCCCTCCACCGGCATCGTCCCGACGACCCGCTCCGCCGAGGCCTCGAGGATCTGCACGCCCATCCGGGTGCCGAGGTGGCCCGCGGAGAACAGGGCCGGGAGGTCCACGCCGAGTGCGGCGTACTCGTCGATGACCTCTTGCGGGAACTTCACGTGCTGCTGCTCACCCATGGGGCCCGGCTCCGTTCGTCCTGGTCGCTGCGGCTGCTCTACGCCTGAGCGAACGCTCAGTCGGTCGCCGATTGTTCCAGACGCACCACGACCGACTTGCTGGCCGGGGTGTTGCTGGTGTCCGCCGTGGCGTCCAGCGGCACCAGCACGTTGGTCTCCGGGTAGTAGGCGGCGGCACAGCCCCGGGCCGTCGGGTAGTGCACGACCCGGAAGCCCGGCGCCCTGCGCTCCACGCCGTCCCTCCACTCACCCACCAGGTCCACGTACGCCCCGTCCGCCAGCTTCAGGGCCCGGGCGTCCTCGGGGTTGACCAGCACCACCCGGCGGCCGCCCCGGATGCCCCGGTAGCGGTCGTCCAGGCCGTAGATCGTGGTGTTGTACTGGTCGTGCGAGCGCAGCGTCTGCAGCAGCAGGCGGCCCTCGGGCAGCTCCGGGTACTCCACGGGAGCGGCGGTGAAGTTGGCCTTGCCGGTGGCCGTCGGGAAGCGGCGCTCGTCACGCGGGGCGTGGGGGAGTGCGAAACCCCCGGGGCGGCCGGCCGAACCCGTCACGCGCGCGTTGAAGTCCTCGAACCCGGGGATCACGCGCGCGATGCGGTCCCGGATCGTCGCGTAGTCCTTCTCGAACTCCTCCCAGGGCGTGCGGCTGTTCTCGCCCAGCACCCGGCGGGCCAGGCGGCACACGATGGCCGGCTCCGACAGCAGGTGCTCACTCGCGGGCTCCAGGCGGCCCCGGGAGGCGTGCACCATGCCCATCGAGTCCTCCACCGTCACGAACTGCTCGCCGCCGCCCCGCACATCGCGCTCCGTGCGGCCGAGCGTCGGCAGGATCAGCGCCCGCGCGCCGGTGACCACGTGCGAGCGGTTCAGCTTCGTCGACACGTGCACGGTCAGCCGGGCCCGCCGCACGGCCGCCTCGGTGACCTCCGTGTCCGGCGATGCCGAGACGAAGTTGCCGCCCATCGCGAAGAAGACCTTCGCCTCGCCGTCGCGCAGCGCGCGGATCGCCCGTACGACGTCGTAGCCGTGCTCGCGCGGGGGCGCGAAGCCGAACTCCCGCTCCAGCGCGTCCAGGAACGCCGGGGCGGGGCGTTCGAAGATGCCCATCGTGCGGTCGCCCTGCACGTTCGAATGCCCCCGCACCGGGCACACGCCCGCGCCCGGGCGGCCGATGTTGCCGCGCAGCAGCAGGAAGTTGACGACCTCCCGGATCGTGGGCACGGAGTGCTTGTGCTGGGTGAGGCCCATCGCCCAGCACACGATGGTCCGCTCGGAGGCGAGGACCAGGGCGAGGGCCTGGTCGATCTCCTCGCGGGTCAGGCCCGTCGCCCTGAGCGTCTCGTCCCAGTCGGCGGCGCGGGCGGCCTCGGCGAACTCCCCGAAGCCGTGCGTGTGCTCCCGCACGAACGCCTCGTCGACGGCGCCCTCCCGCTCCAGGATCAGCTTGTTCAGGAGGCGGAACAGCGCCTGGTCGCCGCCGATGCGGATCTGCAGGAACAGGTCCGTGAGCGCGGCGCCCCTGAGCATGCCCTGCGGGGTCTGCGGGTTCTTGAAGCGCTCCAGGCCCGCCTCGGGCAGCGGGTTGACGCTGATGATCCGCGCCCCGTTGGCCTTGGCCTTCTCCAGGGCGGAGAGCATCCGCGGGTGGTTCGTGCCGGGATTCTGGCCGGCGACGATGATCAGATCCGCCTGGTACAGGTCCTCCAGCAGGACGCTGCCCTTGCCGATGCCGATGGTCTCCGACAGGGCCGAGCCGGACGACTCGTGGCACATGTTCGAGCAGTCGGGCAGGTTGTTCGTGCCGAGCTCGCGGGCGAAGAGCTGGTAGAGGAACGCGGCCTCGTTGCTGGTGCGGCCCGAGGTGTAGAAGACGGCCTCGTCGGGGGAGCCGAGGGCGGCGATCTCCTCGCCGATGATGTCGAAGGCGCGCTCCCAGGTGACCGGCTCGTAGTGCGTGCCGCCCTCCGGGAGGTACATGGGGTGGGTGAGGCGGCCCTGCTGGCCGAGCCAGTAACCGCTGCGGCCGGCCAGGTCGGCGACCGGGTGGGCGGCGAAGAACTCCGGCGTGACCCGGCGCAGCGTGGCCTCCTCCGCGACCGCCTTCGCGCCGT
This sequence comes from Streptomyces sp. NPDC094143, assembly GCF_040303825.1. Lineage (NCBI taxonomy): Bacteria > Bacillati > Actinomycetota > Actinomycetes > Kitasatosporales > Streptomycetaceae > Streptomyces > Streptomyces sp. NPDC094143. Next base: position 86,642 of record NZ_JBEOTZ010000009.1, on the reverse strand, counting down.
TCTCGCAGAACTCCGCCCTGTGCCGGTGCTCCGGCTCGGGCCAGGCGCAGCCCGGGCAGTCGAAGCCGTCCTTCTGGTTCACGCTCAGCAGCGTCAGCGCCGTGCGCCTGACGCCCATCTGCCGCTGGGCGACGCGCAGGGTGTGCCCGATCGCGGGGAGCCCCGCTGCCGCGTGCTTCGGCCCGGCGACCTGGGGCGTGTCCTGGACCGGATCACTCTTGGGCGGCTTCGACGCCATCGCACGCTCCCCTTCGACTGCGCTGTGAGGTACGTCTCCGATCCTCGCACGGGGCGGTGACACGGGGTGAGGGCGGTCGGGACCGGAGCCGGGCCTCGGCGTCGGCTCGGCACGGCACCGCTCGGCTCGGCACGGCACGGCCGGGGGCGGGATCGAGTGTCAGTGGGGCGTGGCAGGATCGGGGGCGTGGCAGAGACAGCATCGAAGACGACCGACACGACCTCCGGCGGCAGCCGTCCGCGACTGATGCTCATGGACGGGCACTCGCTGGCCTACCGCGCGTTCTTCGCGCTGCCCGCGGAGAACTTCACGACCGCGACGGGCCAGCCGACGAACGCGATCTACGGCTTCGCGTCGATGCTGGCGAACACGCTGCGCGACGAGGCGCCCACGCACTTCGCGGTCGCCTTCGACGTCTCCCGCAAGACCTGGCGCTCCCAGGAGTTCACGGAGTACAAGGCGAACCGCTCCAAGACCCCGGACGAGTTCAAGGGCCAGGTCGAGCTGATCTGCGAGCTCCTCGACGCGATGGGCGCCGCCCGCTTCGCCGTGGACGGCTTCGAGGCGGACGACGTCATCGCCACGCTCGCCACGCAGGCCGAGGCCGAGGGCTTCGAGGTGCTGATCGTCACCGGCGACCGGGACTCGTTCCAGCTGGTCAGCGAGCACACGACCGTCCTGTACCCGACCAAGGGCGTCTCCGAGCTGACCCGCTTCACCCCGGAGAAGGTCTTCGAGAAGTACGGGTTGACGCCCGCCCAGTACCCCGACTTCGCGGCCCTGCGCGGCGACCCCTCCGACAACCTCCCCGGCATCCCAGGCGTCGGCGAGAAGACCGCCGCGAAGTGGATCAACCAGTTCGGTTCCTTCGCCGAGCTCGTCGAGCGCGTGGACGAGGTCAAGGGCAAGGCCGGGCAGAACCTCCGCGACCACCTCGAAGCGGTCAAGCTCAACCGCCGCCTCACCGAGCTGGAGCGCCGGGTCGAGCTGCCCAAGGGAGTCAGGGAGCTGGAGCGGGCCCCGTACGACCGCAAGGCCGTCGCGACGGTCCTGGACACCCTGGAGATCCGCAACCCCTCGCTGCGCGAGCGGCTCTTCGCCGTCGACCCCGGCGCCGAGGAGGCCGAGACCACCCCGATCAGCACGGAGGGCGTGCAGCTGGACGGCACGGTGCTCTCCACCGGCGAGCTGACCGCCTGGCTCACCGAGCACGCCACCGGGCCCCTCGGCGTCGCCACGGTGGACACCTGGGCGCTCGGCACCGGCTCCGTCGCTGAGGTCGCCCTGGCCGCGCCCGGCGGACCGGCCGCCTGGTTCGACCCCTCGCAGCTGGACGAGGCCGACGAGACGGCCTTCGCGGCCTGGCTCGCCGACGCCGAGCGCCCCAAGGTCTTCCACGACGCCAAGGGCGCCATGCGCGTCTTCGCCGAGCACGGCTGGAGCGTCGAGGGCATCACCATGGACACCGCGCTCGCTGCCTACCTGGTCAAGCCGGGCCGCCGCTCCTTCGACCTGGACGCGCTGTCCCTGGAGTACCTGCACCGCGAGCTCGCCCCCGCCGCCACGGCCGACGGCCAGCTCGCCTTCGGTGCGGACGACGCCGCCGAGGCCGAGGCCCTGATGATCCAGGCCCGGACCGTCCTCGACCTGGGCCAGGCCTTCGAGAGCCGCCTGGAGGAGGTCGGCGCCGCGGACCTGCTGCGCGACATGGAGTTGCCCACGTCCGCGCTGCTCGCCCGCATGGAGCGGCACGGCATCGCGGCCGACCGGTCCCACCTGGAGGCCATGGAGCAGATGTTCGCCGGCGCCGTCCAGCAGGCGGTGAAGGAGGCCCACGCGGCGGCGGGCCACGAGTTCAACCTGGGATCGCCCAAGCAGCTCCAGGAGGTCCTCTTCGGCGAGCTGGCCCTGCCCAAGACCAAGCGCACCAAGACCGGCTACACCACGGACGCGGACGCACTCGCCTGGCTGGCCGGCCAGACCGACAACGAACTGCCGGTGATCATGCTCCGCCACCGCGAGCAGGCCAAGCTCCGTGTCACCGTCGAGGGCCTGATCAAGACCATCGCCGCGGACGGCCGGATCCACACCACGTTCAACCAGACGGTCGCCGCCACCGGCCGCCTCTCCTCGACGGACCCGAACCTCCAGAACATCCCGGTCCGCACCGACGAGGGCCGCGCCATCCGCCGCGGCTTCGTCGTCGGCGAGGGCTTCGAGTCGCTGATGACGGCCGACTACAGCCAGATCGAGCTGCGCGTGATGGCCCACCTCTCCGAGGACGAGGGCCTGATCGAGGCGTTCACCTCCGGCGAGGACCTGCACACCACGGCCGCCGCCCAGGTCTTCGCGGTGGAGCCGGACGCGGTGGACGCCGAGATGCGCCGCAAGATCAAGGCCATGTCGTACGGCCTGGCCTACGGACTGTCCGCCTTCGGCCTCTCCCAGCAGCTGAACATCGAGGCGGCTGAGGCCCGCGCCCTGATGGACGCGTACTTCGAGCGGTTCGGCGGCGTGCGGGACTATCTGCGCCGGGCGGTCGACGAGGCCCGGGCGACGGGATACACGGCCACGCTCTTCGGACGCCGGCGCTACCTGCCCGACCTCAACAGCGACAACCGCCAGCGCCGCGAGGCCGCCGAGCGGATGGCCCTGAACGCGCCGATCCAGGGCACGGCGGCCGACATCGTCAAGATCGCCATGCTCAAGGTGGACAGCGCGCTGAAGGAGGCGGGTCTGTCCTCCCGCATGCTCCTCCAGGTGCACGACGAAATCGTCCTCGAAGTGGCCCCCGGCGAGCGGCCGGCCGCGGAGGAACTGGTCCGCCGTGAGATGGCGAACGCGGTGCGGCTCCGTGTGCCGCTGGGCGTCTCGGTGGGCGCGGGACCGGACTGGGAGTCGGCGGCGCACTAGCGACGTGCCAGGGCATCGAGGGCCGGCCTCGGCGGGGCCGCCGCCCTCGATGCCCTGGGGCACCTGTCCCGGAGCGCCGCCTCCAGCCTCACCGGCCCGTCACTCGCGTGGCCGACGAGAAGGCGCCCCGCTCCCGGGCCGTCGCAAGGATGCGGGCATGGGTATACGCACGCTCATCAGCCGCACGGCTCCTGGCGCGAATCTCCGCGCGGCGCTCCCGCCGGTCTTCCGCGCGGCGCTCCCGCCAATTTTCCGCGCGGCGCTCCCGCCGGTCTTGCGCGTGGCGTTCTCGCCGGTCCCGGTCGTCGCGGTCGACGCCAGTACCGTGCGCGTCCCGGCCGGTGCCTCCACGGTTCTGCGCCGCAGCGCGGTACGCCTCGGGCTACGCATGCCCCACGGCCGAAAGCCCGTCGCCGTGAGCCGGGCAGCGGCAGATGTCCGGCGGCGTCTGGCCCACGGCCGTAGGCCCATGGCCCTGCGCCACGCGTCGACGAACCTCCGGCGGCGCCTGGCCGGCGTCCGAGGCGCCCCCGACGGACCCGGCCGGCACTGACGGCCCTTCCCCTCCCACCGTCCCGGCGGACGCCGTACTGCGCACCGGTACGAAGTCCTCGGCGGACGCCGTACCGCGCACCGGCACCCAGCCCCCGGCGGACGCCGTACTGCGCGCGGGTACGAAGTCCTCGGCGGACGCCGTACTGCGCACGGGTACGAAGTCCTCGGCGGACGCCGTACTGCGCACGGGTACGAAGTCCTCGGCGGACGCCGTCCTGCGCACCGGTACGAAGCCCCCGGCGGACGCCGTACCGCGCACCGGCACCCAGCCCCTGGCCGACGCCGTACTCCGCACCCCCACCGCGCCCTCGGACGAGGCCGGGCGCCGTGCAGACACCGCCCCCACGGAGGCCACCCCTACGGACGCCGGGCACCGCCCCGGCACCCTCAGCGAACCGCCGAGCGGCTCGGTTCCTCGCCGACGTGTCCAGGGCCATCGCGGACCGGAGCCGGACGCCACGCCCTGACGGCCACGGCGTACAGCAGCAGCCCCGGGACGAGCCCCGCGCCCGCGCCGAAGCACACCGTCGGGACGATCTCCCACGGCTTGGCCGCCGACCCCCAGTAAGCCCACCACCGCAGCGCCCGCTGGACCGCCCCCACCAGGGCGAAACCGCCGATCACGGCCGCGGCCGCCCAGCGGTCCCCGGCCGACAGCACCGGAACGCCCGTCGGCTCGCCCCCCGGCATCCGGCGCAGCGCCCGCGTCACGAACACGATGATCACGACCGCGGCCACCGCCGAACCGCCGTACTGCAGGTACCAGTACAGCGGCGAGCCCGCCACCTCCCGCCCCAGCACCGGGAACATGCGCATCCCCCACCGGTCGAGATGCGTGAACGCGTCCCACACGACATGCGTCAGCGCCCCGAGCACCGCCGACCCGTACCACCACGCCACCAGCGACGGCCGCACCCGCGCGCGGGGCGCCCCGCACCGCACCAGCGTGGCCACCCGTCCCTGCCGGGCCCGCGGCAGCAGCGCCACCAGAGGCTCACGCAGGAGCAGCCACAGCCCCACCAGCGCCCAGGCGACCAGCACATCGACGGTGAACACACCGGGGAAGGAGTGCGTCACGTCCCCGAACTCCATCGCCCCGGGCAGGACACTCGCCGCGTAGTAGGTCATGTCGGGCGCGAAGGAACCCGCCACCAGCACCGCGGGCACCAGTCGGCCCCGGCCGCTCCCGTCGGTCCGCACGGCGGGCAGGACGGCTGCCGCATGGCTCAGCGTGAACGGCAACTCGGCTCCTCGGCGACGGTGTTCGGCTGGAGGATCACAGGGCCCTCAGTATGGGGGACGCCGTACGCCGGTACCTCGCGGTGCCCTCCACGTGGCCAACCGGTGAAAACCGGGCACGAACGGGTGTCTGCGCAAAGCAAGTTGTCGTAGGGTCGCCAGGGTCACCGTGCCGGGGTGGAGAGATGTCTTCCGGAGGGCAACCACTCGGGCCGGTCGATCGTCACAACAGAGCGAACGCAACAGCAGTACGCGAACGCACCACACGGAGCGCAACAGACAGAGACGGGCGCTCGGGCGTCCACGGGAGGGGTTCACTCTATGGCGGCGCAATTCGGCAGGAGGCTGCGCAAGGGGGCGGCGACGACCGCCGTGGCCGCGGTGGCGGTCGCGGCCTTGTCCGCTTCCCAGGCTCCGGGCGTGAACGACCACGGCAGACAGACCGCCGCCGACGCCACCCCGTCGCCCGACGTGAACGCCTCCGACGGCAGCGCCACCGGCAACTCGCCGTACTACACGGACCTGCCGCCGCTGAAGAGCCCCAACCCGTCCCCGTCCACCGGACCGTCCCCGAGCGGCCGGGGCGAGACCGAGGCGGGCATTCCCGCCACCGTCCTCGACGCGTACAAGAAGGCCGAGGCCTCGCTGCGCGAGTCCAAGCCCGGCTGCAACCTGCCCTGGCAACTGCTCGCGGCCATCGGCCGGGTGGAGTCCGGTCAGGCCCGCGGCGGCCGGGTCGACGCCGAGGGCACCACGATCGGGAAGATCCTCGGCCCGCAGCTCGACGGCAACGGCTTCGCCCTCATCAAGGACACCGACAACGGCGCGTACGACGGCAACAGCGCGTACGACCAGGCCGTCGGTCCCATGCAGTTCATTCCGTCCACCTGGGCGTGGGCGGGCCGCGACGGCAACGCCGACGGCAAGAAGGACCCCAACAACATCTACGACGCCGCCCTCGCCGCCGGCCACTACCTCTGCCGCAACAACTGGGACCTGTCCGACCAGGACGACCTCGACAGGGCGATCCTCAGCTACAACAACTCGCGCGAGTACCTCAACCTCGTCATGAGGTGGCTGGAGTACTACCGCAAGGGCACGCACGAGGTTCCCGACGGCACGGGCACGCTGCCCGGCAACCGCAGCGACGGCGGCTCCGGCGCGAACCCCGACCCGTCCACGCCGTCCAGCCCCTCCACGCCGGGCACACCGGGCCGGGAAACCACCAAGCCGAAGCCCGGCCCCAAGCCGGAAAAGCCCGGGGGCGGCACGCCGCAGCCCAAGCCGCCCACCACCCCGCCCGGCTCGACGACCCCGCCGCCGTCGACGTCCCCCACGCCCACCGACACGGTGGACCACCTGGAGAACGCCGGAACGGCGAAGCTCACCGCCATGGCCGGCGACGCGTTCGCCCAGCGCATCAGCACCCGCGCCGAGACGAAGGCGGGCAAGGCCGTCGCCAAGGTCCGCGTTCGTTTCACGATCCTCGGCGACACGGACACCACCTTCACCGGCGGCGAGAGTGTGGCCACGGTCGCCACCAACAGTTCCGGCGTGGCCGTCGCGCCCGCCCTGCGGGCGGGAGAGAAGACGGGCGCCGTCACCATCCGGGCCACGGTCGTGGGCCGGGCGGTCGCGGGCCTCGACTACACGGCCACCGTCACCGAACGCGCCGCCGACAAGCTCACCCGCACCGGCGACGGAGCGCTGACCTGCGTGCCGGGCGGCGAGTTCGCGAGCCCGGTCCAGGTGAGGGCGACGTACCAGGGGGCCGTCGCCGACGATGTCGCCGCCACCGCCACCCTCGTCAAGTCGGCCGCCGACCCCACCGCCAACGACAAGGGCCCCTACTTCAAGGACGCCGCCGGCAAGCCCGTGCGCACCCTGGCGGGCCTGAAGACCGACGCGAAGGGCCTGCTGACGCTGCCCAAGCTGTACGCGGACGACACGACCGGCACGTTCCTGCTGCGCATCACCACCGCGGGCGGAGCGACCCTCACCGTCGAGCTGACGGTGGCGGCCGCGGAGACGTCCTCGCCGAGCCCTTCGGTCAGCCCGAGCGCGTAGCTCCCGGGTACGACGGACGGCGCCCCTCTTCTGCGCAGGGGCGCCGTTGTCCGTGCGGGCGGGCGTCGTGGTGCGTGCGACGTGTTCCCCTCTCCGCCGCGCGTTGCTACGGCGTCGAGAAGCCTGACGGTGTGTCAGCTCCGTCCGTGGGGAGGCCCCGCATGCGTGCTCTCGTCGCCGCCACCACCACCGGCCCCGCCGCCACGAAGGCCGAGGACCCGTCGCCGGTCACCGACTGAGCCGCGCGTTGGTGTGCCGCGTCGGCTCGGCCCCGGCCGGGTCCTCCGGCCACGGATGCTTCGGGTACCGGCCGCGCAGCTCCGCCCGTACGCCCTTGTAGCCGTCCCGCCAGAACGAGGCGAGATCGGCGGTGACGGCCACCGGTCGCCCGGCCGGGGACAGCAGATGCACGAGCAGGGGCACGCCGGCGACCCGGGGCGACTCCTGGAGGCCGAACATCTCCTGCAGCTTCACCGCGAGCACGGGCTGCTCGGGCCGCGCGTAGTCGATCCGGATCCGTGACCCGCTCGGCACGGTCATCCGCTCCGGTGCGAGTTCGTCGAGCCGTCCGGCCTCACCGGACGCCCACGGCAGCAGCCGGGCGAGCGCCTCCCCGGCGTCGATCCGCGCCAGATCCGCCCGCCGCCGGGCCCGGCTCAGCTCCGGCTCCAGCCACTCCTCCACACGCGCGTGGAGGGAATCGTCGGAGACGTCCGGCCAGGGGTCACCGAGACACAGCCGCAGGAACGCGAGCCGCTGCCGCAGCACCAGGGCCTCCGGTGACCACCGCAGCAGCCCGAACCCCTCCCGCCGCAGCCCCTCCAGCAGCGCACCGCGCACCAGCCCGGGATCGGCGTCCCGCAGCGCCCGCACGGTCAGCTCCACGGCCCCCAGCCGCTCCACCCTCCGCGCCACGACGTCCCCGCCGTCCCACCCGACCTCGTCCCGCTCGGCCAGCAGCGCCCCGGCCGCGAGCCGCGCCACGTCCTCGTCGACCACGGCCCCGAGCCGCACCCGCGCGTGCCCCTTCCCGACGGGCCGGTCCGCGACGGCGACCGCGATCCAGGGAACGCCCCGCAGCGCGCTCCCGTCACCGACCTCGGCACGAGTCCCTGAGACCATCAGGTACGACCCGCCGTCGCTTCTGGCGACGCGCTCGGGAAAGGCGAGAGCGGCGACGACCCCGGCCTGCCGCTCCTCCGGTGAGTTCGCCAGGGAAGGCGCGGAAGGACGCGAAGTGCCGGGCACGACACCCCGCAGCCGCCGCACCTCACCGCGCCACCGCGAGGAGTAGGCGTCACCCCCGCGCCGGGCCCGCCGCAACGCACCCGCCAGATCGTCCCCGTACTCCCGAGGAGCCTCCTCGCTCAACAGGGCGACGATCTCCGAGGCGCGCTCGGCTCCCACCAACGGCACGGAATCCACCAGGGCCCGCCCCAGCCGCGGATGCAGCCCCAGCCGGGCCAGAGCGACACCCCGCTCGGTGGCCCGCCCCGCGGCGTCCACCGCCCCCACCGCCCCCAGCACCTCCCGAGCCGCCGCCATGCCCCCGGCGGGCGGCGCGTCCAGCAGGGCCAGCCCTGACGCGTCCGGATCCCCCCAGCACGCCACCTGCAACGCGAACGCCGTCAGATCGGCCACCTTGATCTCCGGCGACGGATACCTCGGCAGGCGCGCGTCCTCGGCCTCCGCCCAGCAGCGGTACACCACGCCCGGCGCCTCACGCCCGGCCCGCCCCGCCCGCTGCCGCCCCGCCGCCCGCGACGCCCGCACGGTCGTCAGCGAGCTCAGCCCGCGCGCGTGGTCCACCCGCGGCTCACGCGCCAGCCCCGAGTCCACCACGACCCGCACCCCCGGCACCGTCAGCGACGACTCCGCGACCGACGTCGACAGCACCACCCGCCGCCGCTCCCCGGGGGCCAGCACGGCGTCCTGCACGGCCGCCGGGGCCCGCCCGTGCACCTGGAGCACGTCCACGCCGGCCGGCTCCCCGAGCTGAGCGGCGACCCGGGCGATCTCCCCGACGCCCGGCAGGAAGCACAGCACGTCCCCGTCCCGCTCGGCCAGCGCCCGCCGCACCACCGACGCCACGTGCGTCAGCAGCGCCGGATCGACCCGCATGCCGTGCGGCGGCCGTACCGGACGCGCCGGCGGCGCCCACACCACCTCGACCGGGTGAGCCGCCCCGTGCGCCTCGACCACCGGCGCGCCGCCCAGCAGGTCCGCCCAGCCCTCGGCGTCGGTCGTCGCCGACGCGGCCACCAGCCGCAGCTCCGGCCGCAGGGTGGCGCGCACGTCCCACAGGAACGCCGCCACAGTGTCCGCGTCCAGATGCCGCTCATGGCACTCGTCGAGCACCACCACGTCCACGCCGGCCAGCTCCTGGTCCCGCTGCACCCGCTGCACCAGCACACCGGTCGTGACGACCTCCACGCGCGTGTGCCGCCCGACGACGCGTTCCCCGCGCACGGTGTAGCCGACGCTCTCGCCGACCTTCTCGCCCAGCAGCCACGCCATCCGTCGCGCCGCCGCCCGGGCCGCGATCCGCCGCGGCTCGGCGACGATCACCCGCCGCCGGGGACCCTCCCCGAGCAGCCCCGCCAGGGCCAGCGGCACCAGGGTCGTCTTGCCGGTGCCCGGCGGCGCCACCAGGACGGCGGTGCCGTGCCCCGCCAGGGCGTCGTCCAGGGCGGGCAGGGCACCGCGTACGGGCAGGGCGTCCAGGGCGTCGTAACGGATCACGTTCCTCAGTGTCGTACGGCGCGGCAGCCGCCCCGCACGCGCGGGTGCCTCAGCCCCTGACTCGGCCTTCGGCCGGGGGCGCCCCCGCCTCGCTCCGCTCGCACACGAAGATCGCCGTGCCCGGGATCAGGTTCCCGCGCAGGGGCGACCAGCCGCCCCACTCGGAGGTGTTCCAGGCCGGCCACTCCGGCTCCACCAGGTCCACCAGCCGGAAGCCCGACGCGACGACGTCCCGGACGCGGTCGCCCAGGGTGCGGTGGTGCTCCACGTAGACCGCGCGGCCCTCCTCGTCCTGCTCGACGTAGGGCGTGCGGTCGAAGTACGAGCCCGACACCGACAGCCCTTCGGGGCCCGGCTCGTCCGGGAAGGCCCAGCGGATCGGGTGCGTCACCGAGAAGACGAGACGGCCACCGGGCCGCAGCACCCGGCGCACCTCGCGCAGCACCAGGCGCGGATCGGCGACGAAGGGCAGCGCCCCGTACGCGGAGCAGGCCAGGTCGAACGAGCCGTCCGCGAAGGGCAGCGCACCGGCGTCGGCGCACACCAGCGGGAACGTTTTGCCGATGCGCAGCGCGTGCTGCAGCTGCCGGTGCGAGATGTCCAGGGCCACCGGACGCGCCCCCTGGGCGGCCAGCCAGCGCGAGCACTGGGCGGCGCCTGCGCCGATCTCCAGCACGTCCCGGCCCTTCAGCTCCTCCGGCGGGCCGAGCAGCTCCGCCTCCACCTCGTCCAGGCCCTCGGGGCCCCACACGAAGCGGTCGTCGCCGAGGAACGTGCCGTGCTCGGTCTGGTACTCGTCCGCGTTGCGGTCCCACCAGCCACGGTTGGCGCGGGAGCTCTCCGAGACCCCGGCGGTACGCCGGGTGGCCTCGGGTTCGGACGCTTCGGGCTCTTGGATGATCGGCTCCCTCGTCGTACTCTTCCGTCCAGCCGGTCCCGGAGGTCACGAAGGGGTCGTCGCAGGGCCTACGTGGCCTCGAACGACACGACTTGTGCCGGGTATGCGGTGTTCCGCCCCGCGTGGGCGGCTTCGCGCATTGACCCTGCCCGGCTGCCCCCGTATGCTACAAGTTGCGCTGCGGGCCTGCGCACCTCAGACGTAGCAGGCTGCGCTCGCATCTGTATGTATGTCCCCTCGGTTGTCGAGGCGCCACCGATGTTGTGTGGCGCTTCCTTGGCTGTCCGGCTTCTGCAGAGCGAAACGGGCTCCCGGCGTAGCAGTACCTACGACTTCAATGTCCGTACCGGAGCCCTTTCCCACATGACGAGCAGCACCGAGACCACCGCCACCACCCCGCAGGTAGCGGTCAACGACATCGGTAACGAGGAAGCCTTCCTCGCCGCGATCGACGAGACGATCAAGTACTTCAACGACGGCGACATCGTCGACGGCGTCATCGTGAAGGTCGACCGGGACGAGGTCCTGCTCGACATCGGTTACAAGACCGAAGGCGTGATCCCGAGCCGCGAGCTCTCGATCAAGCACGACGTCGACCCCAACGAGGTCGTCGCCGTCGGTGACGAGATCGAGGCCCTCGTCCTTCAGAAGGAGGACAAGGAAGGCCGCCTGATCCTCTCGAAGAAGCGCGCCCAGTACGAGCGTGCCTGGGGCACCATCGAGAAGATCAAGGAAGAGGACGGGATCGTCACCGGTACCGTCATCGAGGTCGTCAAGGGTGGTCTCATCCTCGACATCGGCCTCCGTGGCTTCCTCCCGGCCTCCCTGGTCGAGATGCGCCGCGTCCGCGACCTCCAGCCCTACGTGGGCAAGGAGCTCGAGGCCAAGATCATCGAGCTGGACAAGAACCGCAACAACGTGGTCCTGTCCCGCCGTGCCTGGCTGGAGCAGACCCAGTCCGAGGTCCGCCAGACGTTCCTCACGACCCTCCAGAAGGGTCAGGTCCGTTCCGGCGTCGTCTCCTCGATCGTCAACTTCGGTGCCTTCGTGGACCTGGGTGGCGTCGACGGTCTGGTCCACGTCTCCGAGCTGTCCTGGAAGCACATCGACCACCCGTCCGAGGTTGTCGAGGTCGGCCAGGAAGTCACCGTCGAGGTCCTCGACGTGGACATGGACCGCGAGCGCGTCTCCCTGTCGCTGAAGGCGACCCAGGAAGACCCGTGGCAGCAGTTCGCCCGCACCCACCAGATCGGCCAGGTCGTGCCCGGCAAGGTCACGAAGCTGGTTCCGTTCGGTGCGTTCGTCCGCGTGGACGAGGGCATCGAGGGTCTGGTCCACATCTCCGAGCTGGCCGAGCGCCACGTGGAGATCCCGGAGCAGGTCGTCCAGGTCAACGACGAGATCTTCGTCAAGGTCATCGACATCGACCTCGAGCGCCGTCGCATCAGCCTCTCGCTGAAGCAGGCCAACGAGTCCTTCGGTTCCGACCCGGCCTCGGTCGAGTTCGACCCGACCCTGTACGGCATGGCCGCGTCCTACGACGACCAGGGCAACTACATCTACCCCGAGGGCTTCGACCCCGAGACCAACGACTGGCTCGAGGGGTACGAGAAGCAGCGCGAGGAGTGGGAGCGCCAGTACGCCGAGGCGCAGCAGCGCTTCGAGCAGCACCAGGCGCAGGTCATCAAGTCCCGCGAGGCGGACGAGAAGGCCGCTGCCGAGGGTGGCGAGGCCGCCGCTCCGGCCGCGTCCGGTGGCGGTTCGTACTCCTCCGAGGGCCCGGACAACTCCGGCGCGCTGGCCTCGGACGAGGCGCTCGCCGCGCTTCGCGAGAAGCTGGCCGGCGGCCAGAGCTGAACGCTCACTGAGCAGTAGCTCCTGACTGAGGGGCCGTACCTTCCGGGGTACGGCCCCTCGGTGTTGCCCGGGCCGCCACACCTCCGCCAAGATCGATGATCTTCTCCTCCGGGGAATGCCCGTACCCGCGACGGCGTTGTCCCGTGTGGACACGAGGAGGAGCGGTCACTGTGCTTGATCCGCAGGATTTGTACGCATGGGAGCCGAAGGGGCTGGCCGTCGTCGACATGGCGCTCGCCCAGGAGTCGGCCGGACTTGTCATGCTCTACCACTTCGACGGATACATCGACGCGGGCGAGACGGGCGACCAGATCGTCGACCGGCTGCTCGACTCGCTGCCCCATCAGGTCGTGGCCCGCTTCGACCACGACCGGCTCGTCGACTACCGCGCCCGCCGCCCGCTGCTGACGTTCAAGCGCGACCGCTGGAGCGACTACGAGGACCCCGCCATCGAGGTGCGGCTCGTCCAGGACGCCACCGGCGCCCCCTTCCTGCTGCTGTCCGGCCCGGAGCCGGACGTGGAGTGGGAGCGCTTCGCCGTCGCCGTGCGGCAGATCGTCGAGCGGCTCGGCGTCCGCCTCTCGGTCAACTTCCACGGCATCCCCATGGGCGTCCCGCACACCCGGCCGGTCGGCCTCACCCCGCACGGCAACCGCACCGACCTCGTCCCGGGCCACCGCAGCCCGTTCGAGGAGGCGCAGGTGCCCGGCAGCGCCGAGTCCCTCGTCGAGTACCGCCTGCTCCAGGCCGGCCATGACGTCCTGGGCGTCGCCGCGCACGTCCCGCACTACATCGCCCGCTCGCCCTACCCCGACGCGGCCCTGACGGTCCTGGAGGCCATCACGGCGGCGACCGGACTGGTCCTGCCCGGCATCGCCCACGCCCTGCGCTCGGACGCCCACCGCACCCAGACGGAGATCGACCGGCAGATCCGCGAGGGCGACGAGGACCTCACCGCCCTCGTCGAGGGCCTTGAGCACCAGTACGACGCCGTGGCCGGCGCCGAGACCCGCGGCAACATGCTCGCCGAGCCGGTGGACATCCCGTCGGCGGACGAGATCGGCCGGGAGTTCGAGAAGTTCCTGGCGGAACGAGAAGGCGACACCTGACCAGGAGGGCGGCAGCCCCCGCCAGAGGGGCGGGGAACTGCGCGACCAGCCCCACGACGCCGCACGACGGACACGAACGGGCACTCGGCACATGGCACCCTCCACCCGGCGCCCCCAGGGCAGCGTCTAGGCTGCGGCCATGCTGAAGGTGGGCCTGACCGGTGGCATCGGCGCCGGCAAGAGTGAGGTGTCACGGCTGCTCGTCGAGTGCGGAGCCGTGCTGATCGACGCGGACCGCATCGCCCGGGAGGTCGTCGCGCCGGGGACGCCGGGGCTCGCCGCGGTCGTGGAGGCCTTCGGCGAGGAGATCCTCGCCGGGGACGGCAACTTGGACCGGCCCCGGCTCGGCTCCATCGTCTTCGCCGACCCGGAGAAGCTCGCCGCCCTCAACTCGATCGTGCACCCGCTGGTGGGCGCCCGCTCCCGCGAGCTGGAGGAGACCGCCGCCGAGGACGCGGTCGTCGTCCACGACGTCCCGCTCCTCACGGAGAACGGGCTGGCACCGCTGTACGACCTGGTGATCGTCGTCGACGCCGCCCCCGAGACCCAGCTGGACCGGCTCGTGCGGCGGCGGGGCATGAGCGAGGAGGACGCCCGCGCGCGGATGGCTGCCCAGGCCTCCCGTGAGCAGCGCCGCGAGATCGCCGACATCGTCATCGACAACGACGTTCCGCTGGAGGAGCTGGAGCGCCGCGTGAAGGACGTGTGGGCCGAGCTCGTGCGCAGGTCCCAGGTGTCACGGCAGTCCCCTCAGGAATAGCGGCACCCCGAGGGGGCGTTGAACCGGGGGAGTGAGGGAAGGACTTCGCCGTGCCCGATACCAGCGGTTCCACCGGACGTACCCCGGAGACGCACGTCATCGACTTCCGTGCCGCCGAGCAGCTGCTCGCCGCGCGGGACCCGCGGGGCGCGGTGAAGCTGCTCGACGAGGTCGTCGCCGCCCACCCGGAGAACACCGCCGCGCGGCTGCTGCGCGCGCGTGCCTTCTTCGCGGCCGCGCAGCTGCGGCCGGCGGAGCTGGAGTTCTCGATCGTGCTGGAGCGCGAGCCGGACAACGCCTTCGCGCACTTCGCGCTCGCCCGCACCTTCGAACGCCAGGGCCGTCCCGACCAGGCCAAGCGCCATTTCCGGCTGGCTGCCGCGCTGGATCCGAACCCGGAGTTTTTGAAGGCGGCGCGCTTCGACTCGTGACGCCGTCGCGTTAGGAGCGGTCGTCCGGCGGCGGGTTCCCCGTCGGCCTGCCGTCCGCCGACCGGTGGCCGGGTGACCGGCGGCCCGGTGACCGGCCGTCCGCAGGCCGGCCGTCCGCAGGCAGGTCGTCTGCCGGGCGGACGTCGACCGGCCGGTAGGGCGGAATGCCGGGGCCCGGCTGGTAGTGAGGGCCCTGGCGGATGTGCCGGAGGACGACGGCGAGGTCGATCGTGACGACCAGCAGCAGCACGCCGCAGGCGACGGCCCAGCCGGGTCGCCCGGCGAGCGTGAACGCGACCGTTCCGACGACCGCCCAGACCAGCCCCCACAGGCTCAGCCAGAAGCGGGCCCGCAGCGCACTGCGCGCCGTCCTCGGTTCACTGCCCGTACGCATCGTCCGTTCACCACTCCTGAGGGCAACGTACTCCTCGTGGCGGGGGTTCACCAAGGGCTGACAGGGGGAGCCGCGATGCTGCCGGACGCCGACGCGTTGCCCGGGATCCTGCTCGACCTGGCGGTGCCGCACGAGGATGTCAACGACCTGGTCGCGCTGCGGGCGGACGCTCACCGCGGACGCCGCGGCCATGCGGTTGCCCGTCCTGGGCTCCTTCACTCGGTCGGGTGAAGGGGGCGGGGAGGGGAACGGGCGTGCGGGGAGCGCCCGTTGGACGGGCATGGAGCTGAAAATGCGTGCGGGGTATCAGGGGACGGGACCCGGGGCCATCACCCCGGACGGCTGCGCGGTGGAGCTGTACGCGCGGTTGCCCGTCGGGGACGAGCCGGACATCATCGCCGCCGCGGTGCCCGAGGGCGCGCGCATCCTGGAGCTGGGCAGCGGGGTCGGGCGCATGACGCACGCGCTGCTGGAGCGCGGGTTCACGGTCGCGGCGGTGGACGAGTCCGCCGAGATGCTGGAGCGCGTGCGCGGCGCGCGGACGATATGCAGCCCCATCGAGGAACTGGACCTGGGCGAGACGTTCGACGTGGTGCTGCTCGCGTCGTTCCTGGTGCACACGGGAGACGCCGAGGTGCGGCGCGGCCTGCTGCGCACCTGTGCGCGCCATGTCGCCGAGGGCGGCTGCGTGCTGATCCAGCGGGAAGGCGAGGACTACCACGCCAACGTGCCGCGCGAGCGCGTGGACCCCAGCGGCTTCACCGTACGGATCGTCTTCTCCGAGCCGGTCGGCGACGGAGTCCACTCGGTGCGCGCGGAGTACGAGTTCCCCGACGCCCACTGGACACAGACGTTCCGGGCCCGGCCGCTGAGCAGGGAGCAGTTCGAGGAGGCCCTGGCGGAGGCGGGCCTGAGGGTGGACCGGTATCTGACGGACGACCGGATATGGGTGAAGGCGGTGGTGTAGGACGGATCGCCGTCACGGACAGGGGAGGCAGATCGGCGGCCGGCCTCCGATGAGTCGCGCAGCGAGGTGCGGTCTACCTCTGCGACACCGACACGGGCCGCCCGTGCGGCACCGACCGCTTCCACAGGAGACCTCCATGTCCGAGACCACCGCTTCCGAGGCCGCCGCTTCCGAGGCCGCCGCCTCCGTCACTCCGGCCGGCGTCGTCGTCGGCGAGTCCGCGACCCCGCGCGGGCGGCGTGCCCGGATCGCGCTGCGCGGCCTCCAGGTGCTGCTCGCCCTCTTCTACGCGATCGCGAGCGCCCTGCCCAAGTTGATCGGGCACGAGTCGGCCGCCGAGTCCTTCGACGAACTCGGCTGGGGCAGCGCGGGGATGTACACGATCGGCGTGCTGGAACTGGCCGGGGCGGTGGCCCTGTTGATCCCGGTGCTGCAGTCGGTGGCGGCGATCGCGCTGAGCCTGTTGATGGTGGGGGCGTTCGTCGTCCAGATAGCCGTCTTCGGCGGGGAGTACGCGGCGACGCCTCTCATCCTGATCCTGCCGCTCGCCCTCATCGCCTGGGCGCGACGGGGGCACAACGCGGATCTCGTGCGGCTGCTGCGGCGGGGCGTGTGACGCCCGGCCCGGCCCGGCTCGGCCTGAGCGGGGCCGAGCCGAGCCGGATCCCGGATCAAGGCCTCGACTTGCCCAACCCGCTGCCGGGGCTGAAGCCACCCCTCGGTCCGGGGCCGAAGCCGACGCCACCGGGCCCGGGCCCGGGCATGCCGCGCAGGCGTTCCAGCTCCCGTCGGTCCCGCTTGGTCGGGCGGCCCGCGCCGCGGTCACGGATGCCGGCGGGGGCGACGGCCTCGCGGGGCGGGGGCGGCGGGGAGTTGTCGATGTAGCACTGCGCGGCCACGGGGGCGCCGACCCGCTTGCGGATCAGCCGCGTGACGACGACGATCCGCTCCCGGCCCTCGTGCCGGAGGCGGACCTCGTCGCCGACGCGCACGGCGTGGGCCGGCTTCACGCGTTCACCGTTGACACGCACGTGACCACCCCGGCAGGCGGTAGCGCCCATGGAGCGCGTCTTCACGAGGCGTACGGACCAGATCCAGCTGTCGACGCGGACGGTCTGGCCGCTCTGCGGACCGGCGGCCTCGGCGGCGGCGATGGCGGCGGCGACCTTCGGATCCAGGGCCGTTGAATCCGGAGCCTTCGAGTCGGGGGCCTTGGGATCCCGGGCCTTCGAGCCCGGGGCCTTCGCTTCGCCGGGACCGGCAGCACCGGCGGTAGCGGTAGCGGCTGCGGGGGCCGGGGCCGGGGCGGGCGCGGCCTCGGTGGACGGTGTGCCCGACGGCGCCGGACGCCGGGATGTGGTGTCCTCCGACCCGGTTTCCGTGGACGGCGTGCCCTTCGACGCCGGGTCCAAGGACGCCGGGTCCAAGGACGCCGGGTCCATGGACGCCGGGTCCTGGGACACCGTGCCTCCGGTTCCGTTCGCCCTGCCGTACTCCGCGCCTCGAGAAGCCATGGATCCGACCTTAGTCCTCCGGTTCGGCCGATTGTGCGCGGATTTCCTCTGCGCAAGGGTGCACGGCCGACTTCCCCAAGGTAGTTTTGCAAAATCTCTTCTGCAGAACCGCTCGGCCCCCTACCCTCCGGTATGGACAGCGACGACCACCGGCGCGTACTGGACCCCGAGCACGACACCGCCGCCCTCAAGGCCCTCACCCACCCCCTGCGGATCCGGCTGCTCGGGCTGCTGCGGCAGGACGGGCCCGCCACGGCCAGTGAGCTCGCCGCGCGGACGGGGGAGTCGTCGGCGTAGACCAGTTACCACCTGCGGGTGCTGGCGAAGTACGCGTTCATCGGTGAGGCCGAGCACCGGGACGGGCGGGAGCGGCGGTGGCGGGCGCTGCACACCGTGACCTCCTGGAGCAACGAGTCGATGGAGTCCTCCGCGGCGGGCCGTGCCTTCGTGGGGCTGGCGCGGCGGCGGCAGGTCGAGCACCTGGAGCGATCCCTCGTCCGGCACGAGGCGGACATGGCCGCCGGGCGGTTCGGTCAGGAGTGGGTGGAGCCGTCCGGGATCAGTGATCTCATGCCCCGGCTGACGGCCGAGTCGCTCACCGAACTCTGGGAGACGATCGCCGGAAAGCTGGAGGAACTGACCGCGCGGGACGCGGACGATCCGCGCGCCGAGCACGTCATGCTCCTCACCGCCGGGCTGCCGCTCGCCGTTCCGCGGCGGGGCGAGGGCGACACGGGCAAGTCGCAGGACACGCCCCACGAGGCCTCCTCGTGACGGACCGGCTGACGGACACCCCTGAGACACCTGAGACGCCTGACACACCGGGCACCTCCGGACCGCCCGAGCCGCCCGAGCCGACCGAGCCGACCGAGCCGCCCGGGATACGGACCGCTCGCCGCCGTTACGTCACCGTCTGCGCGCTCCTCTGGCTGCCGCCGGGGCTGGGGCTGGCCTCGATGGTGCTCCTGTTCACCGAGCGCGGCATGTCCCTCGCCGCCGTCGCGGGGCTCTTCGCCGCTCATTCGCTGACCGTGGCCGTACTCGAACTGCCCACGGGCGGGCTCTCCGACGTGCTCGGGAGACGGCCGGTCCTGGCCCTGGCCGGCGCCCTCAACGTGGTCGCCTTCACCCTGGTCGGCCTCGGCACCACCGCCTGGGTGCTCACCGCCGGCATGGTGCTCATGGGCGCTGCCCGTGCCCTGGCCAGCGGGACCGCGGAGGCCTGGTACGTCGACACCGTCCAGGGGTGTTCCGGCCCCGGCGCCGAGTTGCGTACGGGGCTGGCCCGGGGTGGTTCCGCCACGTCCGCGGCGCTCGCGGCCGGTCTGCTGATCGGCGGTGCCCTGCCCTGGCTGCTGAGCCTGGGACCCGATCCGGGAGCCCGGTTGAGCGAGGCGACCTCCGGGGCGGTGCTGCCGCTGTCCGTCCCGCTGCTGCTGGGGGGCAGCGCTCCGGGTCGTGTTCGTCGGCTACGTACTGACCGCCCTGCGGGAACCGCCGCGGCCCCCGGCCACTGTGCGTTCGGTGCTGCGCGGTGTCCCGGTCACCGTCCTCGGCGGGTTGCGGCTGGGCGGGCGGGACGCACTGGTGCGGCGGGTGCTGCTCACCGCCGCGGCCGTCGGCAGTGCCCTGGCCGCCGTCGAACTGCTCGTCCCGGGCCGTACCGTCGAGCTGACCGGCGGGACCGGCCCGGGGGCGCTGGTCTACGCGGTGCTCGCCTGTGCGGGCTTCGTCTGCTCCGGGGTCGGCAGCCACCTCGCCCCGCTCGCCGCCCGGGTCGCGGGCAGTGGCGAGCGGGCCGTGCTGGGCTGTCTCGCGGCAGGGGCGGCCGGATTGCTGCTGCTCGGCGTCACCGCCTCCAGCGCGCACCCGATGGCCACGGCCCTCGCGGTCGGCGGCTTTGGATTGGTGTATCTGGGCCTGGGCGGGGCGTCCCCGAACGAGAACGACCTGCTGCACCGTCGCGTCCCCAGCGCGGGCCGCGCCACCGCCCTGTCCGTGCAGTCCCTCGCGCAGCAGCTCGTGGGCGCGCTCACCGGCCTGGCCGTCGGAGCCCTCCGGCCAGGACCGCTGCCCTGGCTGCTGACCGGAGCCGCCCTGCTGGCCGGGGCCCTCCTCTGGCTCCGGCGGGTCCAGCCGGCTCGGACCCCGCGCCCGCCACGTCCCTCACCCGCGCCTACCGTGGAGTGATGGACGACAGCGCCCTTTCCCTCCTCGACCGGCGCATCGCCGACTGCCGGGCCTGCCCACGGCTGGTCTCCTGGCGTGAGGAGGTGGCCCGTACCAAGCGCGCGGCGTACGCGGACTGGACGTACTGGGGCCGGCCGGTGCCCGGTTTCGGGCCGGCGGACGCACGGCTGCTGATCGTGGGACTGGCCCCCGCCGCCCACGGCGGCAACCGCACCGGCCGGATGTTCACCGGCGACCGCTCCGGGGACGTCCTCTACCAGGCGCTCCACGACGTCGGGCTCGCCTCGCGGCCCACCGCCGTGCACGTCGGCGACGGACTGGAGCTGTACGGCGTACGCGTCACCTCGCCCGTGCACTGCGCCCCGCCCGCGAACAAGCCCACGCCCGGGGAGCGGGACACCTGCCGGCCCTGGCTCGTGCAGGAACTCCGGCTGCTGCGCCCGACGCTGCGGGCCGTCGTCGTGCTCGGCGGCTTCGGCTGGCAGGCCGCGCTGCCCGCGTTCGCCGAGGCGGGCTGGAGCGTGCCCCGGCCCCGGCCCGCCTTCGCCCACGGGGCCCGGTACCTGCTCGACGACCTGCAGCTCTTCGGCTGCTTCCACGTCAGCCAGCGCAACACCTTCACGGGCCGGCTCACCCCCGCGATGCTGCGTGACGTGCTGCGCACGGCGGCACGGGCGGCGGGGCTCAGCACCGCGGACACGGACTAAGGGCCCTCGTCCCCGAACAGGTGCCGCACGGTGGAGCGGTAGTTGGTCCGCACGTGCGTCAGCGCGTGCGCGGGCCCGGTCGGGGTCGCCCGAGGCGATGGCCTCGTACAGCTCGCGGTGCTCCACGAGGAGCTGGGGCCACTCCTCGTTGCGGCGGGTCATCCAGCGCAGCCGGCCGGCGACCGGTTCCAGGGCCTCGGTCAGCAGGCTGTTGCCGGCCATCGCCACGATGCGGTCGTGCAGCCGGCTGTTGACATCGGTGATCGCCTCGGCGTCCCCGGCCTCGGTGGCGGTGGCCGCCCGGTCGAGGAGTTCCCGGACCTCGGCCAAGTCCTCGGGGGTCGCGCGCAAGGCGGCGAGTCCGGCGGCGTGGACCTCCAGGGCCTGCCGGTCGTCGACGGGGTCGCCGTGGCGGTGAAGCTGGCGGAGTCGCTGGTGGCGCTGGGGCTGACGACCAGCCGGGCCGGCGGCTACGCCGCGCCGCTGCCGAAGCGGAGGGTGTGGGGGAGGCCGGACGGCGGGGTCTCATGACGGGCCGTCGAGTGGGACGTCGTCGCGATGGGCCGCGTAGAGATCCGCCTGGCGGGCCATGACCTCCCGCATCGAGGTGCCGCGCGGGACGCCGTACACGGTTCCGGGGAAGTCCAGCGCCTCCTGGATCTGCCACAGCTCGTCGTGCTCGCCGGGCGCGAAGAGCCGCGCCCGGGGTGCTCCCGCCGCGATCCAGCCGATGGGCAGGACGGTGCCGGGCGGAAGGACCGAGTTGACGTGCAGCACGCTGTGGATGCGCAGCTCGGCACCGGCCCCCGCGACCGCCCCGGGGAAGACACAGGCGCCGGTGGCGACGAAGACCTCGTCCTGAAGCGTCCCTCCGTTGACGTGCGCGTGCGGCCCGACCAGCACGGCGTCACCGAGCACCGCGGGGTGCCGGGCCCGTCCCCGCACCAGCGCGTTCTCCATGACGACGACGTCCGAGCCCACCCGCACCTCCCCGTCCTCGGCGGTGAGCACGGCCCCGTGCAGCACCCGGCTGCGCTCACCGAGGACGACGGCCCCGCACAGCACGGCCGTCGGGGCGACGTAGGCGGACTCGGGGACGACGGGACGCTGCCCGCGATGCTCGATCAACATGGCTGTCCTCCAACGTGGCGGTCCTCCGACGTGGCGGTCCTCCGACGTGGCGGCCCCGGCGGGATGGTCCCCGCCTAGTCGGGTACGACGGCTGTCGCCGTGATCTCCACCAGCTGTCCCGAGTACCCGAGGCACGCCACGCCGATCAGCGTCGAGGAGTGCGGGCCGGCACTGAGCCCCGAGGCCTCGACGACGGCCCAGACGGCGGACAGCACGGCCGGCTCGCCGCTCACCACGTACACGTCGGTCGCCACGACATGCTCCAGATCGCTTCCGACGGCGTGCAGCTGCTCGCGCAGATTGGCGACCACCTGCTCGGCCTGCCGGACGGGATCCCCGGGACCGGCCAGTTCCCCCTGGGCGTCCAGGGGCACGGACCCGGCGAGGAAGGCCAGCCGCGTGCCGGCCTCGACGACGGAGACATGGGAGTAGGCGGGCGGCGGGAAGAGACTCGGGACGGTGACACGGCGGATCACGTGAGGGCTCCGATCTGCGCACGACGACGCTGCGGACGGCAACCGGACAACCTGCCGATCATGCGCGGCGCGGCCGCCCGCCCGCACCCCCATTTCGGTTCACCGCGCCCCCGCCGGAGCGGACGACACCGTCACGTGACCCGCGTGAACTGGACGCGGGTCGGCTGCACCACGTCCGGGCGTACGGGGACGCCGTCGACGGTGAGTCGTTCGCCGTGGATGTCGGTAAGCCTGAGGGGGCCGCCGCAGCCGGTGCCGTCCGGGGAGAGGAAGTAGTTGTACTCGGTGCGCTTCAGCCGCTGCCAGCCGCCGCCCTTGCGGACCTCCAGACGGGCCAGGGGGTTGCGGTGCCCGAGGGCCTGGATGCCGCACCAGTGGCGGCTGGAGCCGGTCTTGTAGCGGACCGAGATCGTGTCGGACGTGGTGGGGCTCAGCAGGCTCCAGCTGATCGGTATCCGGCCCGCGGACAGGCCGGCGAGTTTCGCGAACGCCTCCTTGCCGAGGTCCAGCTGCCCGGGGGCGCAGGGCAGCGGGCACTCGTTGGTGACCCGGACCGTGACGGACGCGCCGCTCGCCGCGCGGACCCGGAGGTACGCCCCGCACGCAGCGGACGTCTCGTAGTCGGTGTGGTTCATCGCAGCGACCATCAGGTCGGGGCTCGGACCGTACGAGCAGGCACCGTCACCGTCCGCGGCGTCGTAGTGCGTGGCGATGCCCTGGTAAGTGACCCCGGGTCTCACGCGGCCCGCGAGCGGCGCCGTGCCGGACGCCGGCCGCGCCGAAGTCCGGGGCGTGGGGGTGGGCGAGGGGCGCGCCGGCGTGGCGGTCGGCGTGCGGGCCCGGGTGGGGGACGCCCCGGAGGGCTCCGGCTTCGCCTTCGGGGCCGGCGTCGCCTTCCCGGCCGTGGGGGTGGCGCGCGGGCCGCCGTGCTCGCCGGGGCCGGCCGTCGTGCGCACGGTGTCCGGCGCGCCGCCGGGGCGGAGCGCGAACACGAGGGAGAGGAGGAGTCCGACGGCTGCCACGACGACAGCGGAGATTAGTGCCGTGCGCCGCTGGCGCGGGGGACGGGGACGGCGGTGGGATGCGGATGCCACGGATGAGTCCTTCGAGTCCTTGCGTGGTTCGGGAGAACGCGCGCTTCCGACTCGTCAGTGGCCGCCGGGCCCGTGAAGGTTGCCGCGGGGCGGCCGCCGACGGCGTGCCTCGATTGAGTACGTCGATCGCGTACGTCGGTCGAGTACGTCGATTGCGTACATAAAGAACGCGGCTGTCGAAGCCCTCCGTCACGTTCCGGAAACCTTTACTCAAGGAACCCCGCCTACCGTGGAGACCACACCACGCCCCGGCCACCGTCGCCCGAAGGCCCACCCCTGCCTCCGGCCAGACGACAGGAGCCCCGTGCCCCGCCGCCCCGTCCCGCACCTTCCGCCCTGGCTCGCGCACGCCCTGCGCGCTCAGCGGGGCCCGGTTCCCTGGAGCGCGGTCACGCGGGGGCTCCTGTCGGCCGGGCCGCTGCTCCTGGTGGCCGTCGCGGCCGGGCACACCTCCCTCGGCGTCGTCGCGGCCATCGCCGCCATGCTCGCCGGGATCAACGACCGGCCCGGGAGCCGGCGCGCCTCGGTCAAGCGGCTCGGGGTGCCCGCGCTCGGCGGCGCCCTGGGACTGGTCGTGGGCACGTACGCCGGGCAGGAGACCGGCGCGGCCGTGCTCTCCGCCCTGTTCGCCGTCGTCGGCCTGGTCGGCGGGGGGATCAGCGCGGTGGGGCCCGTCGCGTCCGCCACCGGCACGCAACTGCTCGTCGGCACCGCGGTCGGGGCCGGCATGCCGCTGCCC
The DNA here is from genome assembly GCF_040303825.1 of Streptomyces sp. NPDC094143. Classification (NCBI taxonomy): domain Bacteria; kingdom Bacillati; phylum Actinomycetota; class Actinomycetes; order Kitasatosporales; family Streptomycetaceae; genus Streptomyces; species Streptomyces sp. NPDC094143. Next base: position 62,621 of record NZ_JBEOTZ010000009.1, on the reverse strand, counting down.
GAGCCGGGCTGGGAACGCGCGCTGGCCTTCCTCGCCGGCGCCGGCTGGCTGCTCCTCCTCCGGCTGGCGCTGCCCACCCCCGGATCACTCGCCGGGGACTTCCGGTTCGACGGGGAGCGGGAAGCGGTGGCCGGGGTGTACGACGCCGTCGCCGAACTCCTCGACGCCGCCGGCGGACCGGACGCCATCCGCCGCCGGGCCGCGCTCACCGCCGCCCTCGACCACGCCCAGGACGCCCTGGCCGGACCCCGGCTGCGGCGCTACGCCTCCTCCTCCGCCGAGCGGCGGCTGCACGCGCAGTACGCCGCCGCCCTGCCCCTCGCCGAGGCCGCCACCGCGCTGGCCTGGGCGGAGGAGACCGTGTCCGGGCGGGCCTCGGAAGGCCCCAGGCGACTCGCCGCCGCCGTACGCGGCAACACCCACACCGGCCCCCTGCCCGCCCCCTCCCGCTCGGCGCCCGCGCTGCGCGCCCTCGACGACGCCCTGCTGCACGCCGCCGAGGTGTTCGACCAGGGCCGGGGCGGGGACCTGCACACCCGGCCCCGTAGCGCGGGGGACCGGTTGCGCGCCGCCTTCGGAGGCGCCGGACGCGAGTACGGGCTGCGCGTCGCCCTCTGCTTCGGGGCCGCCGCGGCCGTCGCGCAGGCCCTGCACCAGAGCCGGTGGTACGGGCAGCACGAGCACTGGTACTGGCTGCCCGCCACCGCCGTCTTCCTCGTCAAGCCCGACCTGGGACCGCTGGCCTCACGCGTGCTGAACCGGGCCGCCGGCACCGTACTCGGCGCGCTCCTCTTCGCCGGGTTCGCCGCGGTCCTGCCCCGGCCCGGGGGACTGATCGCGCTCGTCGCCCTCAGCGGTGCGCTGATCCCCGTCGCCACCCGGCACTTCGCCGCCCAGACGGCCGTCGTCACGGTGCTCGTCCTGGCCCTCGTCATGGTCGGCGGCGAACCGCAGGCCTCCGCGGGCCGGATCGGCGAGACACTGCTGGCCTGCGCCATCGTGCTGATCGTCGGCCACCTGCCGATGCCCGGGCAGCGCGGTGGGGGAGTACGCGCCCGGCTCGCGGCGGCGAGCGAGGCCGCGTACGCCTACCTCGACCACGTCCTCGACGAGGCCGACGCCCCGCGCATCGGCAGCGCCGGCGTCCCCTCCGGCCACCGCGTCACCCGCTGGACCCTGCGCCGTGAGGCGTACCGCACCCTCGCGGAGGCCCGCACGGCCGTCTCCCTGGCCGCCCACGAACTGCCCGCCCTCGCCCGGCACACCGAGGGCGCGGACGAGGTGGCCGGTCTCCTCGAACAACTCGTCGACACGACGACCGCCTGCGCGGTGCACCTCGACGACACGGGCCGGATCGGGCCCCGCCACCGGGAACGGCTGGCCGCCGTCCTCACCGAGCTCGCCGCACCGGCGCAGCGGTTGGGGCTGCGCCCGCCCCGAACGTCCCTCGCGGGGTGATGCCTGGGTGCTGTCGTGGGAGATGCCGTGGGTGCTGTCGTGCTCGCCCCGCTGCGGCCTCACCCGTCGATCCGCACCCACACCGGTGCGTGATCCGAGCCGGGCGCGCCCCGCCGCTCCCCGGGGTCGGGGCCGACCGAGGGCAGAGCCGGTGGCCCCTCACCGGGCAGACCCGTGCCCGCCGCCGACGCCCGGCGCACCAGGCGGTGGCTCAGCAGCACGTGGTCGATCAGCTCCGGGCGCCCGGAGCTGACGCGGGACCAGCGCTGCTTGGCCGGGATGAGCGGGGCCACGTCCCACAGGCGGGCCGCGTCGCCCCGGTCCGGCCTGTCGTGGCCCGGCGTGCCGATCTCCGAGCCGGGCGGGCCGAGAAGGATCTGCGTGGTCGCGGCCTGCACCTCGTCGTTCAGGTCGCCCAGTACCGCCACGTCCCTGCCCCGCCCGTCACCGTCGAGCAACTCGTCCGCCAGGGCGCGCAGGGCGGTCGCCTCCGCCGCCCGCCGGTACAGCGCGTAGGCGCCGTAGCGGGCGCGTTCGCCCTCGTCACGGGGGTGGAACCGGCCGTCGGGATACGACAGCAGCTTCGACTTCAGGTGGCAGACGGCCACCCGCAGGGGCTCGTCCCCGACCTCCACCGCGAGCACGCCGCGCCCCGCCGCGGCCACCGTCGCCCCGGAGTCGTCCGCCTGGACGGGCCGCAGCCGCGCCGGGAACCCGGCGGTGTCGGCCAGCACCGTCGGCTCCGCACGGCTGAGGAACCCGACCCGTATGCCCCGGCCGTCCGCGTGCTCGGACAGGGTCACGTGCCAGTCGTCGCCGAGCATCCCGGCCAGGTCCTTCAGGGCCTCGGGATCCCCGACCTCCTGCACGCCGAGCAGGACCGGGTCCAGTTGGGTGACCACGGCGGCGAGAGCGGCGAGCTTCGTCTCGTACGCGGCCTCGTCCCGCGGGCCGTACGGGCCGCCGGGCCGGTAGAGGTTCTCCAGGTTCCAGGTGCCGAGGAGCATGCCGGGCTCCTTTCCGAAGCCGACAGGCGGGGTGGTGAGGCCAGGGTGCTCGCCCGGCCCGTCCCGCGACAGAGCCGCGGCAGGATGTGCGGTTCGGCTCATACCGCCCTACGACCTCGTCGTACGTTGGCGTGATGACGCCTTCTGCCGCGGACAGTCCCGCCGAGCTCATCATCAGCGCGTGTACGGTCCTCGTGCACGACGATCAAGAGCGGATCGGGTTCCGGGAGGACGCCGCGATCGTCGTACGGGACGGGATCGTCGAGGCGGTCACCGGCACCGGGGCGGTCGCCGCCCTGCCCGCCGCCGAGCGCGTCGACGCCCGCGGCCAGGTGGCTCTGCCGGGCTTGATCAACTGTCACACGCACGCGCCGATGGTGGCGCTGCGCGGCCTCGCCGAGGACCTGCCCACCGAGGAGTGGTTCAACGGCGTCGTCTGGCCGGTGGAGTCCAACCTCACCGACAGGGACGTCGAGTTGGGGGCGCGGCTCGCCTGCGCCGAGATGATCCGCGCCGGCGTCACCTGCTTCGCCGACCACTACTTCGCGATGGACGCGGTGGCGGACGTGGTCGCCGAGTGCGGCATGCGGGCGCTGCTGGGCCAGGCCTTCTTCTCCTCCCAGGGGCCCGAAGGCCGCGAGCGCTCCCTGGACTTCGCGCTGCGCCGGCGCGGTTCGGCCGGCGGGCGCGTCACCACCGCCCTCGCGCCCCACGCCCCTTACACGGTCGACGACACCGACCTCGCCGCCACGGCGGACCTCGCGCGCGAGCACGGTCTGCCGGTGCATCTGCACGCCGCCGAGAACCGGGACCAGACGGAGACCAGTCTCGCCCGCCACGGCGTCACCCCGATCGAGGTGCTGCACCGCACCGGCGTCCTCGACACGGACCTGCTCCTCGCCCACGGCACCGGCATCACCGACCGCGACCTGCCCCTGCTGGAGCGGGCGGCGGGACGTACGGCCGTCGCAAGCGCCCCCCGCGGGTACCTCAAGTTCGCCTGGCCCGGCACCACACCCGTCCGCGCCCTGCGCGCCATCGGCGTCGACGTGGGACTCGCCACCGACGGCGCCGCCTCCAACAACTCCCTCGACGTGTGGGAGTCCATGGCCCTCACCTCGCTGGTCCAGAAGTCGGCCGAGGGCGACCCGCGCTGGCTGACCTCCCGCCAGGCCCTGCACCACGCCACCCTGCAGAGCGCCCGGGCCGTGGGGCTGGGGGACGGGGTGGGCAGCATCGCGCCCGGCCGCCGGGCCGACATCATCCTGGTCGACCTCACCGGTCCGCACACCCGGCCGGTCCACGACCTCGCCGCCACCCTCGTGCACAGCGCCCGCTCCGCGGACGTGCGCACCACCATCGTCGACGGGCGGATCCTGATGCGCGACCGCGAGCTGCTGAGCATCGACGTGCCGTCGGTCGTACAGGAACTGGAGGAGCGGCTGCCCGCGCTCGTCGACCGCAGCCACGGCCGGCGCATCCAGGAGTACGACACCTGAGCCCGAGGGGCGACGGGGAGCCTTGCGGGACGATTCGTCCGGAGATCTGGGACGCCGGATGCCGCGTGACGCTCGAACGCGAGGGCGAGCTCGTGGAGCGGCCCGGCCTGAGCTGCTTCCCGCGGGACCGTGACCGCGTGTTCCACACGTACTCGACGTACGGGCGCGGCCTCGACGGCCTCGGTTCGACCACCGGCCTGCTGGACCTCACCGCGCTGGGCGGCAGGAGGAGTGGGAGGAACCCAAGGGGCGCGCGTCGGCTCTCGGGGCGCCTGCGGGAAGTGAGCGCGTCAGCTGTCACGACGAGTACGACGACTGACACCCACAGTGAGGAAATCAGCCAAGCGGCTGAGAGTCTGCTCACACTTGACGGTGAACGCGTGTCAACTACGTCTCAGAACCGTCACTTCGCGAGCCGTTCACCCCATGGTTGGCGTTTAACTCTACGAGTACAGCGCTACATGGAGGTGCAGGGTGGTGAACGGACGAACGGTGCTCGAGAGCTTTCCCGCAGGCGGGCCGCGTGGCTCCTGGCCGGCGGAGGAGTTCGCGCAGGCGCGGCGTCTGGAAGGCCTGCCCGCCGAGGTCGTCATGGATCTGGCATCGGACATGTTCCTGGTCATCGTGCGCAGCGGGGACGGCGCCGACGCCACCGCCTGACCCAAGCCCTCGGCCGCCGCCGCACGTCCCTCAGCCCGCGGCCCGCCCTCAGCCCGCGGCCCGTCGTCAGCCCGCGGCCCGTCGTCAGCCCGTCCTCGGCGCCGGCACCTTCCCGGCCGGCGGGGGTGACGCGGCGAACTGCTCCGCCTGGAGCGCGTACAGCTCGGCGTAGAGCCCGCCGGTCGCCAGCAGCTCGTCCGGCGTCCCGGACTCCACGAGCCGCCCCTGGTCCAGGACGTGCACCAGGTCCGCGTGGCGTACGGACGCCAGCCGGTGCGTGATCAGCACGACCGTCTGGCCGCTGTCGGCCAGGGCGCGGATCCGCTCGAAGACCTCCAGCTCGGCCCGGGCGTCCAGGGCCGCCGTCGGCTCGTCCACGATCAGGATGCGGCCCCTGCGGTAGGCCGCCCGGGCGATGCCCAGCCGCTGCCACTGACCGCCGGAGAGTTCGTGCCCGCCGGAGAAGTTGCGGGCCAGCAGCGTGTCCAGCCCGCGCGGCAGATCCGCGATCACGGCCTCGGCCCCGGCCTCGGCGACCGACTCCGCCAGCCGCTCCTCGCAGACGGGTGCCGACGGCCGCCCCAGGGCGACGTTCACCCGGGCCGTGAACGGCCACCTCTTGAAGTCCTGCGCGACCATCGCGATCCGCTCGGCCAGCCGGTGCCGGTCGGCGGTCGCCGCGTCCACGTCGTCCCAGAGGATCCGCCCCTTCTCCGGCGTGTACAGCCCGGCGAGCAGCTTCACCAGGGTGGTCTTGCCGGAGCCGTTCTCCCCGACCAGAGCCACGATCCGGCCCAGCGGCAGGGTGAGCGTGACGTCGTCGAGGGCGGGACGGGCCGAGTCCCCCGGGTAGCGGAACGTGACGTTCTCGAAGCGGATCTCGCGCGGGTCCTCCGGCAGCGCCCGGCCCCCCGCCGGGATCGCCCGCTGCGCCGCCTCCGAGTACAGCCGGTGCAGGTCACCGACGAAGAGCGCCTCCTCGTGCAGCGCGTTGACCTCCACCACGAGCGTGTCGAGGCTCTGCGAGCCGGTGCGGATGGCGATCACGGCCGTGCCCGCCACGGACAGGGCCATCGCCCCGGCGAGCAGCAGCGCGCCGAGCGTCGCGTACGTCGCCACCGTCGCCAGGCCGGTCCAGGCCGCCGCGATCAGGCCGGTGCGGGCCGCGAGCCGGGCGAGACGGGCCTGTTCGGCCTCCGCCGTCTCCGACATCGCGCGGAAGTGCCGCAGCAGGAACGCGCCCACCCCGTGCACCCGGATCTCGGGGGCGGCCTCCGGCTCGATCAGCAGGTTGCCCAGCAGCCGGCCGGCCCGGGCGTGCTGCACCCAGGCGTGGAAGGACTCGTAGCGCCGCCGGGCGACGGTCAGGGCGCTCCAGGCGCTCGGCAGCACCATCGTGATCAGCAGCGGCAGCAGGGCCGGGTGCAGCACGGTCAGCACGCCGGCGGCGGCGACCAGCGAGATCATCGCGTTGATCACGCGCGTCCCGTACGAGATCATCCGGCGGGCAGAGGCGGCCCCGTACTGCGCGGTGTCCAGCAGTTTGTGGAAGGCGTGATCCTCGATGGCGGCCAGTTCCACGGCAGCGGCCCGCTCCAGGTACCGCTCGGTCGCGACCCGCTCCACCTTGGGCTCCAGGCGGCCGGTGGCGTACGTGCTGGCGGCCCGCAGCAGGGCCGCCAGCATCATCACGGCGGCCACCGTGACCAGCGCCGGGACGGCGTCGCGCAGCCGGTCCTCGATGGGGCCGCCGCCCATCAGCCGGGCCAGCACGCTGTTGACGGCGAGCAGGCTCACGGCCTGCGCCACACCCCGGCCCGCCTCGGCGGCCAGCACGATCCGCGCGGCGTTCCGGTCGGCCTGCCGGGCGAGCCGGAGGCTGGACGCCAGCAGGGACGGCAGCCGGGTGATCATGGCGCGGAAGTTCAGTTCGAGGAACGCGTCGGCGTGCTGGTTCCAGCCCATGTCGTAGCGGAGCGGCCCGCCGAAGAGCAGCCGCTCCGACTCGGACACCTCCGGCGCGGTCCGCTTCTTCGCCACCGTCGACCGACCTCCCCGCTCGTGCCGCCGCCCCGGTTCGTCCCGGCTCGTGAGCGGCCACTATCGCGGGACGGAGCCGACCGGGGCAGGGCGCAGCCCGGGGCGTCGGATGCGCGCGGGCGCACGACATGAGGCGGGGAGGCCCGTTACGGCGCGGGGGCGGGTACCGCGGGTGGGGCGTGACTACGCGCTGACCGGCCGCGACCAGGCCGGGGCCGTTCCCGTCACGCGGCACAGGGTCAGGTACAGCGGGATCGGCGGGGTGTACGGGAGCGTGCCGTCCGGTCGGTGGATCAGCTCGGGCAGCTCCGGGACGTCCGGGACGACCGCTCCGGCGGTGTACCGCGCCGGGGCCGGCCACTCCAGGGCGTGGTCGGAGTCGGCCGGCACCAGCCACCACCAGTGCGCGGCGTCGGCGTAGACACAGCCCGGGCGGGGCAGGCGGGACATGACCGACGGACCGTAGTGAGCGGGCATCGCCACGGCGTCGCAGCCCAGCGGGATGGTCATGCCCTCGGGCACGGGCAGGCGCAGGACCGGCAGCGGCGTGCGCTGCGCGCGCCGGAGGCGGGCCAGGGTGTCCAGGTGCAGCACCCGGCCGCCGGGCCTCATGCCGGTCCCCGTTCTCGGCGTCGCTCCTGCGGGGGGACCTCCGGGGCGGCATCGACGGGGCGGGGCGAGTGCGCTGCCCGGTGCTGTGCCGGGCGCGGTCCCTGGTGCCGTGTGTGCTGTCGTGCCCGGTGCCGGGCCTGGTGGGTGTTCTCGCCGTCGTCCGGTTCGTCCCCCCGGTCGTCGGAGGGACCGCGCTTGGGTCGGGCGCCCCAGCCGAGGTCGTCGCGGGGTTCGTCCGGGCCCGGGGCGGTGGGGTGGCCCGTCCCGGCGCCGGGGGCCTCGAGCTCCGGGTCGTCCAGAATCCCGCCCCAGTCCGGGTCGTCGAAGGCCGCGGCGGAATCGTGCGGGGTGTCCGTCGTGCGCGGCAGCTCGGCCCAGACCAGCAGCCCGGGCCCGTGCTCATGAGCGCCCCAGGCATGGCACAGGGCGTCGACGAGAAGCAGTCCCCTTCCGTGCTCCTCCTCGGGCCGGGTCCGGCCGGCGGCGTGGGGCTGGCCCGGGGCGCAGCCCTCGTCACGCACGGCTATCCGCACCAGGTCGTCACCGTCGTGCAGCTCGCACACTATGTGCGTGCTCGCCGTGTGCACGATGGCGTTGGTGACCAGCTCGGAGACCACCAGGGCCGCGCTGTCGCAGGTGTCCTCGCACACCGACCAGCCGGTCAGCCGGGCTCGCGTCAGGCGTCTGGCCTGGGCGGGAGAACCCGGATGTGCGGCCAGCTCGAAACGGAACCGGCGCCCGGCAGCCGGCCCGAGGGGGCCTGCTCCCGCGGCGGCGCCAGGCCCGAGGGGGCCTGCGGCGGCGTCTGTTCCTAAGGGCGCGGACGGAATCACGCTTGCCACTATCGCCGTGCCGTGAACACTTGGCAAGTGTCACTCTGAAAATTGCAGAGTGCGGTGTGACGGTCTGGAAGGGCGTGGCACACTGCTCGCAACAGCACCCCGCGCGGCGCCAGTTGGGATCGTCGAAGGTTCGTTCGAGACGTTGTTCTAGATGTTGTTCTAGGCGTTTGTTCGGATCGGCACTTCGAAAAGGTCTTCGAATGGCGCCGCAGGGCTGTCAGCGTTCTTCTGTGGCCGGCTCGTCAGAACTCTTCGTGGAGGTGGAGCGTGAGTGAACCGCGGTCCGCGCCGACGGTCGGCCAGGTCGTTCTCGGCCGGCGCCTGTTGGACCTGCGTGAACGCGCCGGAATGAAGCGCGAGGAGGCCGCCCGCATCCTGCGCGTCGCCCCCGCCACGGTCCGCCGTATGGAGATGGCCGAGGTCGGGCTCAAAATCCCGTATCTGCAACTGCTCCTCAAGGCCTACGGAATCTCCGACGAGGAGGCCGAGGCCTTCGTCCAGCTGGCCGAGGAAGCGAACAAGCCCGGCTGGTGGCAGCGTTTCCACGACATCCTGCCCGGCTGGTTCTCGATGTACGTGAGCCTGGAGGGCGCGGCCGGCGTCATCCGCAGCTACGAACCCCATTTCGTCCCCGGACTGCTGCAGACCGAGGACTACGCGCGCGGGGTGCTGCGCTCGGGCGCCATCGGCCAGACCCGGCCGGAGGACATCGAACGCCACGTCGCCCTGCGCATGCAGCGCCAGAAGCTGCTCACCCGCGAGGACGCGCCCCGGCTGTGGGTCGTCATGGACGAAACCGCGCTACGGCGCCCGGTCGGCGGCCCGGAGGTGATGCGCGCCCAGATCGACCGACTGCTGGAGGCGACCGCGCTGCCGAACGTGACGCTGCAGATCGCTCCCTTCGCGGCCGGGCCGCACCCGGGCACGTACGGACCGTTCGTGCTGTTCCGATTCGCCATGCCCGAACTGCCGGACATGGTCTACAGCGAGTACCTGACCGGCGCGGTCTACCTGGACGCGCGCGCCGAGGTGGCGACCCACCTGGAGGTCATGGACCGCATGGCGGCGCAGGCCGCCACGGCACATCGCACGAAGGAGATCCTCCGGGATCTCCGCAAGGAGCTGTGAATGGATCGCATCAAGCCGCGCAAACACGTCTACAACGGCATGCCCGCGCGCGACTTGGGCAGCGAAGGCTGGCACAAGCCGTGGAGCGGCGGCAACGGAGGCAACTGCCTGGAGGCGATGAAGCTCGCCGACGGCCGGATCGCCGTCCGTCAGTCCACCGACCCGGACGGGCCGGCGTTGATCTACACCACCGCCGAGATGACCGCCTTCATCGAAGGGGCGAAGGCGGGAGAGGCGGACTTCCTGCTGTCCTGACGTGCTCCCTGTTGCTCATGCTCGACTGCCTTTTTATCGCTGGTGCTGAAGTGACCACCCCCCTCTGTGCCTTATGGAGTGCCTCATGACCGGGCAGGACCCCACGTCGGCCGTCAGGATCGACACGACCAGACCCCACCCCGCGCGGATGTACGACTGGTACCTCGGCGGCAAGGACAACTATCCGGTCGACGAGGAGATGGGCCGGCAGATGCTCACCCTCGACCCGAGGGTGCCGGTGATGGCGCGCGTCAACCGCGCGTTCATGCACCGGACCACGCGCTGGCTGGCCCAGAACGGCGTACGCCAGTTCCTCGACATCGGCACCGGCATACCGACCGAGCCCAACCTCCACCAGGTCGCCCAGGAGATCGCCCCCGACGCGCGGGTCGTCTACTGCGACAACGACCCCATCGTGCTGGCCCACGCGGCGGCCCTGCTGCGCGGCACGGACGAGGGGGTGACCGAGTACCTCCAGGCCGACGTGCGCGATCCGGACGCCATCCTGGAGGGCGCGCGGAAGGTCCTGGACTTCACCCGGCCCGTCGCGCTGTCGCTCATCGCGCTGCTGCACTTCGTCTCCGACGAGGACGGCGCGCACGACCTGGTCGGCCGGCTGCTCGCCGAACTGCCCTCCGGCAGCTACCTGGTGATCACCCACGCCACCGCCGACTTCACCCCGGAGGAGTCGAAGGCGGCCACCGAGAAGATGCGTGCCGCCGGTGTCACCCTGGCCCTGCGCTCCCGCGCGGAGTTCACCCGCTTCTTCGACGGCCTGGACCTCGTCGAGCCCGGCGTGGAGGTGCCGCACCATTGGCACCCCGAGCTGGGCGAGCCGGTGCCCGGGCAGGACGACGGGGTGATCCCGGGGTACGGGGCGGTGGCCCGCAAGCCGTAGTCTCCCCAAACTCCACGGGCCGGTCAGGGCGGCGGCAGCGCACCGCACAGCGCCTCCAGGGCCGGCCCGTAGGCGTGCTCGGAGGGGGTCGCGTACCCCACGACGAGCCCGTCGCCCACCGGCATGTCCGTCTCCGGATGCCGGAACGCGGCGAGGCCGTCGAGCGCGATGCCCTGCCAGGCGGCGGCCTTGACCACGGACGCCTCGGTGCCGGGCGGCAGCCGCAGCACCGCGTGCAGCCCCGCCGCGACACCGGTGACCTCGACGTGCGGCGCGTGCTCGGCGAGCGCCGCGACCAGCCGGTCCCGGCGGCCGCGGTACCGCTGCCGCATCCGCCGCACGTGCCGGTCGTACGACCCCGACGCGATGAAGTCCGCCAGACACAACTGGTCGAGGACGCTCGCCCACGCCTCCCGGTCCCCCTTGGCGGCCCGCACGGCCCCGACGTACCGCTCCGGCAGCACCATCCAGCCCAGCCGCACCGCCGGGGACAGGCTCTTGCTGACCGAGCCGATGTGGATCACCCGCTCCGGGTCCAGACCCTGGACGGCGCCGACCGGCTTGCGGTCGTAGCGGAACTCCCCGTCGTAGTCGTCCTCCAGGACCAGCCCGTCCCGCGCGCGGGCCCAGTCGATCACGGCCGTCCGGCGCGCCGGGTGCAGGGGGCCGCCGGTCGGGAACTGGTGCGCCGGCGTGAGCAGTACGGCCCGCTCGCGCCCCAGCCGGTCCACCCGGGCGCCGTGTTCGTCCAGAGGGAGCGGCACCGTCCGCACGCCGGCGGCGGTGAGGACCTCGCGGTGGAACCCGAGCCCGTACGCCTCCACCGCGAGCGGCCCACGCAGGACGCCCCCGCCGAACAGCAGCCGCAGCGCGTGCGCGAAACCGGAGCAGATCACGATCCTGCCCGGCTCGGTCCGTACGCCACGCGCGCGTGCGAGGTACTCGGTCAGCGCCTCCCGCAGTTCGGCCCGGCCTGCCGGGTCGCCCGGTCCGAACACCTCGTCGGGTGCCTGCTGGAGGGCCCGCCGGTAGGAGGCCAGCCAGGCCGTGCGCGGAAAGGCCGAGGCGTCCGGGGCGCCCTGCGTCAGGTCGTGGCGGGGACCGCGCGCGCGTGCGGGCGCCCGCCGGGGCACGCGGGCGGCCGGCCGCAGCGGCGCGGCGCGCTCCGCGACCCGTGTGCCCGACCCCTGCCGGGCGGTCAGCCAGCCCTCCGCGACGAGCTCGGCGTACGCGTCCGCAACCGTGTTGCGGGCCACGCCGAGGTCCGCCGCGAGCGACCGGTACGACGGCAGCCGGGTGCCCGGAGCCAGCCGTCCGCTGCGCACGGCCTCCCGCAGGGCCCGGATCAGCGCCGCGCGCCGACCGCCCGGACCCGTCAGCTCCAGATGCAGGTCGGACCCGATCCGCTCCGCCGCATTGACCCACGAATCCGCCACGGAAATGCACCCTACCGTGGGTCTTTCCGGCCCGTAGGTTGAACGGCATGACGACGAACACGAGCACGAACAGCACCCCCGTGAAGGCGCCCCGTCTGGAGTTCGCCAAGGCCGCCCCGAAGGCCTTCCGGGCCCTGGTCGCCTTCGACGCCGCCGCCCGCGAGGGCCTCGACCCGGCCCTCGTCGAACTGATCCAGATCCGCGCCTCCCACCTCAACGGCTGCGCGTACTGCCTCCACATGCACACCAGCGACGCCCGCAAGGCCGGTGAGAGCGAGGACCGGCTGCACATGGTCGCCGTGTGGCGCGAGGCCCGGCACTTCTTCACCGAGCGGGAGCAGGCGGCCCTCGCCCTCACGGAGGCGGTGACGCTGGTGGCCGGCGCGGGCGTCCCGGACGACGTCTACGCCGAGGCCGCCGCGCGGTTCGACGAGCGGGAACTGGCCCAGGTGCTCGCCCTGATCCTCACCATCAACACGTGGAACCGCGTGGCGCTGTCCACGGGGAAGGTGGCGGGGACGGACGAGCGCCAGTACGGGAAGGCTGCGGGGGCGGGCGAGCGCTGAGTACGGGAAGGCTGCGGGGGCGGGCGAGCGCTGAGTACGGGGAGGCGGTGGGGGCAGGACGAGCGCCGAGTACGGCCCGAGGGAGGGTGGTCATAGGGTGGTCATACCGCCATCGGCCGGTCGTACGGGCCGATCGGCGCCGGCAGCGTCGAACTGCCCGTCAGATGACGGTCCACGGCCGCCGCCACCGCTCGTCCCTCGGCGATCGCCCAGACGATGAGCGACTGGCCCCGGGCGGCGTCGCCCGCCGCGAAGACACCGGGCACCCTGGTGGCGAACCCGGCGTCCCGTGCGATCGTGCCCCGCGGTTCCAGCTCGAGCCCCAGCTGGTCGACGAGGCCGTCCTGCCGGTCCGGCCCCGAGAAACCGAGGGCGAGCAGTACGAGGTCGGCCGGAAGCGTCCGCCCGGTGCCGTCCACCGGGCGGCGCCGCTCGTCCACCTCCACCAGGTGCAGCGAGCGGACATGCCCCTGCGCGTCGCCGTCGAAGCGCAGGGTGGACGCCGCGAACAGCCGAGCGTCCGCGTTCGCGACCGGGGCGGTCCGCAGGTCACGGGCCTCCTCGTGCGCGGCGGACAGCCGGTAGACCCGCATCGGGTAGGTCGGCCACGGCTCGGTGTCCTCGTTGCGCTCCGCCTCCGGCAGCGCGTAGATGTCCAGCTGGGTCACGGACGCGGCGCCCTCCCGCACGGCCGTGCCCAGGCAGTCCGCGCCGGTGTCGCCACCGCCGACGATGACGACGTGCTTCCCGGCGGCCGACAGCGGGGAGGTCTCCAGATCGCCCTCACCCACCCGGTTGGACAGCGGGAGGTACTCCATCGCCTGGTGAACACCTGTCAGCTCACGCCCCGGCACCGGCAGTTCACGCCAGGCCGTCGCGCCCGTCGCGATCACCACGGCGTCGTAGCGGGTGCGCAGCTCGTCGGCCTTGATGTCCCGCCCGACCGCCGTCGACGTGCGGAACCTGGTCCCCTCGGCCCGCATCTGCTCCAGCCGCCGCTCCAGATGGTGCTTCTCCAGCTTGAACGCGGGGATGCCGTACCGCATCAGGCCACCGGGCCGGTCGTCCCGCTCGTAGACCGCCACCGTGTGCCCGGCCCGGGTCAGCTGCTGGGCGGCGGCCAGCCCGGTCGGTCCCGAACCGATGACCGCGACCGTCCTGCCCGACAGCCGATCCGGCGGCCGCGGCGGCGCGAGGCCCTCCTCCCAGGCCCGGTCGGCGATCGCGCACTCGACGTTCTTGATGGTCACGGCCGGCTGGTTGATCGCCAGCACGCACCCCGCCTCACAGGGCGCCGGGCACAACCGGCCGGTGAACTCGGGGAAGTTGTTCGTGGCGTGCAGCCGTTCCACGGCCGCCCGCCAGTCCTCCCGCGACACCAGGTCGTTCCACTCCGGGATCAGGTTCCCCAGCGGGCAGGCTTCGTGGCAGAAGGGGATGCCGCAGTCCATGCAGCGGTCGGCCTGTTGGCCGATGATCGGCAGCAGTGCCCCCGGGACGCAGACCTCGTCCCAGTCCCGCACCCGCTCCTCGACCGGCCGGCGCGGCCAGTCCTGGCGGGGCGTGGTCAGGAAACCCTTGGGATCGGCCATGGCCGTGTTCCTTGCGTGCGCGGGTGACAGGCCGTGCGTCGTCGGGCGGCACTCTTCTCGTCACGATACGTCCGCCTGCCTGTCGCTGCCTGTCGCCGGGGGCCAAGGGGGAAGGCGTCAGGTGAGTGCCAGGACGTAGGCCAGGGCCGCCCCGGTCGAGGCCACCGTGCGGACGTGGTTCCACAGCGTCCACTCGCGTATGTACGCCGGCCAGTACGTCGCCGCCTCCGACGTGCCCGGCTCCAGCGCGGCCAGCGCGTTATTGCGCGGCACGTTGGCGACCATCGTGACCCCGAACGAGCCGAACAGGTACAGCGCGCTGCCCACCAGCAGCTCCACCGTCCCCTCCTCCGGCCACAGCACGAACGTCGCCACGGCGATCAGCGCGCACAGCACGGCCGACCCGAGGAACACGGCCATGAAGGGCGGCGTCACCGCGGCCACGTTGATCGCCTTCATCGCGGCGACCCCCTGCGCGGACGGCAGCACGGCGAGGCCCCGCATGACGAAGGTCGAGAAACCGCAGAACACCCCGGCCACCAGACCGGTCCCGAGCACACCCAGCACGGTCAGCCAGAAGAACGGTCCGTCGATCATGTCAGCCTCTTCCGCCCGTCGAGCCGGGATCCGGCCCGGTACCCGCTACCACCACAAGTGAAATTCCGTACGAGCCCAGTGACCATCGCCGAGCGGCGCTGGGGCATACGCCAACGTCCACGGGCCCTGCCTGGGACAGCCGCGTTCGGAGAAGGGAGAAGGGAGAAGGGGAGATGGGAAGGGGAGCGGGGGCGGGGCGGCTGTCGCCGTCCGGGCGACGTGGCCTCCTTCCCTCTCACCCCGTGGAACCGAGCCCCGCCTCCGTCCACCCCCGCAGCACCGTCTCCACCGCCGCCGCGATCCGCCGCCGCGCCTCGTGCCGAGGCACACCGCTCATCAGCAGCCGGTCGTACGGCGTGTCCAGATGCCGTACGGACGCCACGACCGCCGGGATCACCGCACCCTCGGTCAGCGCCCGCCCCGCCGCGCTGCGGCCCACCCGTCCGCTGCCCCGCTCCGAGGCATGCGCGGCGATGGCCCGCGCCCGGCCGGGCGGACACCCCGGAAGCAGCCGGAGTATCTCCGCGGCGAACGCCTGCGCGAACAGGGCGTCCTGAGCCTTCCGATGCCGCGCCTCCCGGACCCGGCGCCGCCGTCGCGCCTCGGCGTCCGCGAGACACCGCTGCTCCGCCCTGGCCAGGGCCGCCTCCTCGACCAGGACGCCCTGCCGCTCGTAACGGCTCTTGCGCCGGTTGAACCGCACCACCACCGCCGACAGCGCGCTCTCCTCCCGCGATCTGCGCGTCAGCGCGGTGTCGCCGCGTGGCAGGAACATCAGGTGCCCGAGGTCCGCGCAGTCGAGGCAGCGCGGGGCACCGTCCTCCAGGACGAGCAAGGACAGCGGCCCCTGCCGGCACTCGGCGCACTGCCGCCGCTTGAGGGGCTGGAAGACGAGAAGTCCGGGGTGGTGCGGGAGCATCGCGCGAGCGGCCATACCGGGTTCATTCCCCCCGGCGGCAGCGCGCACTGCGTGCCACGACGGTCGACCCGTGCGTCTCCGAGGCCCTGCGGGAGGCCGCCGCCCGCGCGGGTGGCGTGACCTCGCAGACGCCGTGCCGCGGCCTGACGCATCATGGGCCGTGTGCGACTCGAAGCGATCACCTGGGACCGGCTCGGCGACCTGCTCGCCGAGCGCCTGCTCGACCTGAAGCCCGCCGACGGCAGTCCCTGGCCACGCATCGCCTTCGACGGCGCCCCGGCCGCTCACCCGGGCGACCTCGCCCACCGCGTCCGTGAAGCGCTGCGCGTGCGCGGCCGCTCCTCGCTCGTCGTCGGCACGGAGGGCTTCCTGCGGCCCGCCTCCGTCCGGCTGGAGTACGGCCACCGGGACGTGGAGGCCTACTACAGCGGTTGGTACGACACCGGCGCCCTGTGGCGCGAGGTCTTCGGCCCCCTCGAAGCGGGCGGCGACGGCCGCGTCCTGCCGGACCTCTGGGACCCGGCCGCCGACCGGGCCACCCGCAGTGCCTACGTCCAACTCCCGCCGGACGGACTTCTGTTGCTGCACGGTCCATTCCTCCTCCGGCACTGGTTCCCCTTCGATCTGAGCGTCCACGTCCTCCTGTCCCCGGGCGCCCTGCGCCGCCGCACCCCCGAGGACGAGCACTGGACCCTGCCGGCCTTCGAACGCTACGAGCGGGAGACGGACCCGGCGGCCACGGCCGACGTGCTGGTCCGGGCCGACGACCCGCGCCATCCCGCCTGGAGCGGGTGAGGGTGGGGGTGAGTGGTTCCGGTGTGCGGCTGGGCGTGGGCCGGCACCGTGTGCGGGTGGTCTCCGTGACGGATGGTCTCCGTATACGGAGACCGCCCGTATGCAGGTGGTCTCTGTGCGCAGGTGGTCTCCGTATGCGGGCGTCCGGTGGCGCGGCGAGAATGAAGGACGCCGGGACTCGCGGTGCGTCCTCGCGCCGCGTCGGCCGTCCGGCACAGGGAGGTACTTCATGACCACCGCCGGAGACATCATGCACCGCGGCGTCCAGTGGATCCCCGCGCACGAGACCCTCGACCGCGCCGCCGAGCTCATGCGCGAGCTGAACGTCGGCGCCCTGCCCATCAGTGACGAGAACGAGCGGCTCTGCGGCATCCTCACCGACCGCGACATCGTCGTCGGTTGCGTCGCCCTGGGTCACGACCCCGCCAGGGTCACCGCGGGCGAGATGGCCAAGGGCACGCCCCGCTGGATCGACGCGGACGCCGATGTCAGCGAGGTGCTGCGCGAGATGCGCGAGCACCAAATCCGCCGCCTGCCCGTGATCCAGGACAAGCGCCTGGTCGGCATGATCAGCGAATCCGACCTGGCCCGGCGCCTGGCCGACGACCAGATCGCCTCCTTCGCCGAGGGTGTCTACGCCAGGAACACGACCACGGCCTGATCCCGCGCGCCCCTGCGGTGGGGCACGGCCCGCGTCAGAGCCAGCCGGTGCGCCGGAACATCCGGTACAGCGACAGACACGCCACGGATATGACGCCGATGACCATGCCGTAGCCGTACCGCCAGTGCAGCTCCGGCATGTGGTCGAAGTTCATGCCGTACACCCCGCAGACCATCGTCGGCACGGCGATGATCGCGGCCCACGCCGTGATCTTCCGCATGTCCTCGTTCTGTGCGACGGTGACCTGCGCGAGATGTGCCTGCAGGATGGAGTTGAGGAGCTCGTCGAACGCGGCGATCTGCTCCTTCGCCCGCAGCAGGTGGTCCGAGACGTCGCGGAAGTACGCCTGTATCTCGGGGTCGACCACGCGGATCGGCCGGGTGGCGAGATCCTCCAGCGGCCGGCTGAGCGGCACCACCGCCCGCTTCAGTTCGAGCAGTTCACGCTTGAGCTGGTAGATGCGGCCCGGGTCGGCCCGCGCGCCGTCCTGCGCGAACACGTCCGTCTCGACCTGCTCGATGTCCAGCTGCACCGAATCCGTGACGGTCAGATAGTCGTCGACCACGTGGTCCGCGATCGCGTGCAGCACCGCGGAAGGGCCCTTGGCGAGCTGCTGCGGGTCGGACTCCAGCTCCTCGCGCAGCGGACCCAGCGAGCCGTGCCGGCCGTGCCGCACCGTGATCACGAAGTCGTGGCCGACGAACACCATGATCTCACCGGTGTCCACCACCTCGCTGGTGGCCGTGAGCTCCTCGTGCTCGACGTAGCAGACCGTCTTGAACACCGCGAACAGCGTCTCGCCGTAGCGCTCCAGCTTGGGGCGCTGATGGGCCTCGACGGCGTCCTCGACGGCCAGCGGGTGCAGGTCGAAAAGCTCGGCGATGCCCGCGAACTCCCGGTCGGTCGGCTCGTGCAGGCCGAGCCAGACGAAGCCCTCCCGGTGCTTGCGCACCCGCTCCACCACGTCCACCAGATCGCCGCGCATGGGGGTGCGGACACCGTCCCGGTACGCCACGCAGTTCACCACCGAGGAACCCAGCGGGGAGCGGGCCGGGTGGCTCAGGTCGACGCGCGGACGCCGCCGGGCCAGCCGAGCCACCCTGCGCAGGCCGCCGACCCCGCCGAGGCTCGTGACCTTCCGCAGATTCCCTGCCATGGACATCCGGATCTCCTTGCGTGGAACCCCTCGCGCCGTCCCTGCGCCCTGGCCCGCCAGTCTGCCAGGCCCGGATGAGCTGCGGGTAAGCCTGTGGAAACGGCCCGTTCCGCTTGGTTCCCGGCTGTGGACGAACGGCGCGCCGGGGGTGACGCCCTGACGCATCGGCGCCTGCCGGCGCCGGGTGGTTCTGCGGGGCGGGCGGAGGA
Source organism: Streptomyces sp. NPDC094143 (assembly GCF_040303825.1). Classification (NCBI taxonomy): domain Bacteria; kingdom Bacillati; phylum Actinomycetota; class Actinomycetes; order Kitasatosporales; family Streptomycetaceae; genus Streptomyces; species Streptomyces sp. NPDC094143. Next base: position 44,291 of record NZ_JBEOTZ010000009.1, on the reverse strand, counting down.
GGTTCTGTGAGGCACGCTGGACAGGTTCTGGGGGATAAGTAGGACAACTGGGATAATCGGCGCATGACGCGAACCGATGGGTACCTTCTCGACCCCCGGCAGACCGAGGAGGCCGAGCACTTCAGCGCCTTCGCCGCCCTCTTCGACCCGACGACGTTCCGGCATCTGGAGACGCTCGGCGTCGGATCCGGCTGGCGCTGCTGGGAGGTCGGGGCCGGCACGACCGTGGTGTCCTGGCTGGCGAAGAAGGTCGGCCCGACCGGACGCGTCGTCGCGACCGACACCGACACCGCGCGGCTGGCCTCCGCGGCCCGGCCGCCCGTCGAGGTGCGCGCCCACGAACTCGGGTCGCACGAGCCGCCGGGGGAGGGCTTCGACCTGGTGCACGCCCGTCTCGCCCTCGTCCACGTCACCGACCGGGAGCGGGCCTTGCGGTCCATGGTCCGGGCCCTGTGCCCCGGCGGCCGCCTCCTCGTCGAGGACGCCGACCCCGGACTCCAGCCCTTGTTGTGCCCCGACGAGTCCGGCCCCGAGCAGCAGCTCGCGAACCGGCTGCGGAGCGGTTTCCGCAAGCTGCTCGCCGACCGCGGCACGCAACTGCCCTGCGGCCGCACCCTGCCCCGCATGCTGCGCGACGCCGGTCTGACCCGAGTCCACGCCGACGCCTACTTCCCCCTCGCCTCTCCGGCCTGCGCGGCCCTGGAGTCCGTCACGATCCGCCAGATCCGCGACCAGCTGGTCGCGGCCGGGCTCGCCACGGACCAGGAGATCGACCGGCACCTCGCGAACGTCACGTCCGGCGCGCTCGATCTGACGACCCCGCCCATGATCTCGGCGTGGGGGCGCCGGGGGTAGCCGTCAGGGACGCGAGGGCCGAAGCAGGACCCAGAGGTCCAGGACAACCAGTCGCATCAGTGACCCAGGGCGCACCGTCACTCCGGCACAGGCGGTCGGCCACCCATCCGTTCCACCGCCCGCGCACCGGCCCGGCAGCCCTCCGCCGCCGCGGCCTCCGGGTCGGCGCCCGCGAGCAGGGCGGCGAGAAACGCGCCGGTGAAGGCGTCTCCGGCGCCGGTGGTGTCCCGCGGCCTCGCCGGCACGGCCGGAACGCGGGCGCACACCCTCCCCGCACGCGCCACCAGCGCTCCGTCGCACCCCTGCTTGGCGACCACGAGTGGAACGCGCAGGCTCAGCGCGGCCGCCGCGTCGGCCGCGTCGGTGATTCCCGTCAGCAGACAGGCCTCGTCCCGGCTGGGCAGCAGTACGTCCACGCCCTCGACGAGCTCCAGGAACCGCCCGGCGCCGAGCTGTCCCAGGAACCCGGCCGAGGCAGGGTCCAGACTCACCGGCACGCCACGCGTGCGTGCCGCCTTCAGGGCCACGGTCGCCAGTGCGCGACTCGATTCCGCGAACAGGAGATATCCCGACAGGTGGAGCCGGGCCACGCCGTCGAGCAGCGCGTCCGACCAGTCGGCGGGTTCGAGCCGCAGGGACGCGCCGCTGTCGGTGAGGAACGTCCGCTCCGCCGAAGCGCCCTCGTCGACCAGGCAGATCACCGTGCCGGTCGGTGCCCGCGGGTCCACCACGAGGCGCGGACGCACGCCCTGCGCAGCCAGTTCCCGCTGGTGCCAGGCAGCCGCCTCCACTCCGACCCGCCCGAGCAGCCGCACGTCCGCGGCACCTTGGTGCGCGGCCCAGCACGCCACGTTCGCGCCCGCACCGCCCGGCACCGTCCGGATGACGGCGGCCGTGTCGGTACCGGCGGCGAGCGGCGTCCGATGCCGCGCGACGACATCCGTGACGACGTCCCCGACGACGAGCAACGCCCGGGCCTCCATCGAGCCCGCGCCGTCCAGCGATCCCGCGCCCTCCCGCGCGCCGGCACCGGCCGACGCGGAGCCCGCTGCGGCACTGCCCATCGGGACCACGCTGTCCGTCGGGCTCACGCCGCCTGTCGGGCTCACGCCGTCTGTCGGGCTCACGGCGTTCGCTGAGCCCACGCTGCCCATCGGGCTCACGGCGTCCGCTGAGCCCACGCTGCCCATCGGGCCGGCGCCGGCCGATGCGGAGCCCGCTTCGGCATCCCCCATCGAACCAGCACCGTCCCCGGCGGAGCCCGCTCCGGCACCACCCCCGGACCCGCCCTCGCCCCCGCTCATCCCCGCGCCCGGGCCGCCGCGATCCGCGCCGCCAGGCGGACATTGCCGCGCACCGCCGCCAGGTTGGCGCTCAGGGAAGCGCCGTCGGTGTGCCGCACCAGATAGTCGAGCAGGAACGGCGTGACGGCCTGGCCGGTGATCCCCTCCGCCTCGCACGCGTGGAGCGCGTCCGCGAGCACGCGTGCGTGCAGGTCCGGATCGAGCTGTTCCTCCTCGGGAACGGGGTTGGCGACGATCAGCGCCGACTCGGGACCGGCGAGCGCGTCCTGGGCCCGCATGACGTCCGCCACCTGCTCCGGCGTGTCCAGCGTCCAGTCCACCGGATGCCCCGAGTCGGACAGGTAGAAGCCGGGGAACCGGTCCGTGCCGTACCCGGCCACCGCGACGCCGAGCGTCTCCAGCCGCTGCAGGGTCGCCGGCACGTCCAGGATCGACTTCACCCCGGCACACACCACCGTGATCCGCGTCCGGGCGAGCAGGCCCAGGTCGGCCGACTCGTCCTGCGTCACCGTCCACTCCCGGTGCACCCCACCGAGCCCACCCGTCGCGAACACCCGTACCCCGGCCAACGCCGCCAGCAGCGCCGTCGCCGACACCGTCGTCGCCCCGCTCGCCCCGGAGGCCACCGCGAGCGGCAGGTCGCGATGGCCCAGCTTGCGGATGCCGTCCTCGTTCGCGACCCGCTCCAGCTGCTCCTTGTCCAGCCCGACATGGGGCCGCCCGTCGAGTACGGCGATCGTCGCGGGCACCGCGCCCTCCTGCCGCACGGCCGTCTCCAGCTCCACCGCCACCTGGAGGTTGCGAGGCCGCGGCAGCCCGTGGGCGATGATCGTGGACTCCAGCGCCACCACGGGCCGACCCGCGTCGAGCGCCTCCCGCACCTCTTCGGACACCACCAGCACCACGCGCCTGCCTCCTGTCAGTCGGCCAGTCGGTCTCCCCTCATCTCTGGCGGGCGGCACACCGGGCCAAACCCTTGCGGCCCGTCGGACACCCCACGAGCCTGAGGTGCATGACGGACCACACAGCACGTCTCGACCACGTCGTCCTCTGGGTGCGCGACCCGCTCGCCGCCGCCGACTTCTACGAGCAGGCCGTCGGCATGGAGCCGCTCAGGCTCACCGAGTTCGCCGCAGGCGAGGTTCCGTTCCCGTCCGTGCGCGTCAACGACGAGACGATCCTCGATCTCATGCCGCTGACCTTCGCCGCACGCATGACGATGCTGCCCGGCGCCGCGGACAGCGCCGGGCACCCCGTGAACCACGTCTGCCTGTCCCTGTCCCGCGGCGACTTCGACGCGCTCCTCAGCCGTCTCCAGGAACGCTTGGTGCCGGTGTCGGACCTCTCGTACGACTCCTTCGGGGCCCGGGGCAAGGCCACCCGCAGCTTCTACTTCCGCGACCTGGACGGCAACGTCTTCGAGGCACGGCACTACGACTGAGGGGCCACCTCAGAACAGCGGCTCCGGCAGCACCCCTTCCAGGGCAAGCAGCTTCCGCTTGGTCTCCAGCCCGCCCCCGAACCCGCCGATGCCGCCGCCGCTCTCGACGACCCGGTGGCAGGGCACGACCACCGGCAGCGGATTGGCCCCCATCGCCATGCCCACGGCCTGCGCGGCGCCCGGCTGCCCGACCCGCCCGGCGAGATCGCCGTACCCCACGACCGAGCCGTACGGCACACCGGCGGCGAGCGCGCGCAGGACCTGCCGGTTGAAGCCGGAGATCAGCGACCAGTCCAGTGGCAGGTCGAAGTCCCGGCGCACACCGGCGAAGTACGCCTCCACCTGGCGTATCGCCTCGGCCAGCAGCGGGGAACCGGGTGCCTCGACGGGCTCGGTGCCGAACCGCGACGCCAGCCGCTCGACCGCCCGGGCCCGCACCGCGTCCGTGGCATGGAACACGACGTTGACCAGGCCGTCCTTCGTCGCGGCCAGCAGCAGCGGACCGATCGCGCTGCCGACCACGGCCCACACGACCCGCTGTTCGCGCTGCTCCTGACTGTCCATGCGCCCACGGTACGACCCACCACCGACAACGCCGTCCCGTCGGCCGCGGCTCACCCGCCGAACCACACAGATCACCGCCGTGACGACCGGGCGACCACCAAACCACCGGTCACCCGCGGACGCGGCCGGTCACCCGCCCGCCCAGCCGCTCACCCCCCAACGGCCTTCCGGACCACGTCCGGCCGGTTCGTGATGATCCCGTCGACGCCGTACGCGGCGACCCGACGGGCCGTCGCCGCGTCGTCGACCGTCCAGGTGAAGACCTCCAACGGTCTGCCGTGCGGTCCCGTGAACGCGTGGACGGACGAGACGTACGCCAGCGTGAGCGAACCGTGCGACGGATTGATCTGGTCGGCGTAGCCGGCCAGGCCCGGCAGGTCCGACACGGGCGGCGTCCCGAGGAGCCCCGTCCTCACCCCGGGCTTCAGCGCGTGCACCGTCCGCACGCTGTCCGCACTGAAGCTCTGCACGATCAGCCGGCCCGCCCGGTGCGACCGGTCGAGCCAGCCCTCGTTGCTGAGGACCTTCAGGGTCTGCCGCTCGATGCCCGGATACAACTCAGGATTCTTGATCTCCAGCAGCAGCTTCTGGTGATGGAACTCGACGCGGCGCACGAACTGCTCCAGCGTCGGCACGCGCGCGCCCGCGTAGGCGGGGCCGAACCAGCTGCCCGCGTCCAGCCGGGCGATCTCCGCTGCGGTGAAGTCCCTCACCTTCCAGGGAGCCCGGCCGGGGAAGACCTCCTCGACGTCCGTGGTACGCCGCAGGTTGTCGTCGTGGAGCACGACCAGCTCGCCGTCCCTGGTCCGCTGGACGTCGTTCTCCACCCAGCGGATGCCCAGCTCCGCCGCCTTGTCCACCGCGGCCAGCGTGTTCTCGGGCGCGTACGCGGAGGCACCCCGGTGGGCGATGACACGGGGCGGGCCGCCACCGTCGGTGGCGGCCCGGGCGGGGGAGACGGGGAAGAGGAGGGCGGCGGTCCCCAGGAGCGCGGTGGTCGAGGCGGCAACGGCGCGCGCGTGCATGCGTACTCCTCGCGTCGAACGATCATCGGCGTCATCACGGACAGCTCAACTCTGACAGCAGAGGGTCAACGCGGGAGAGGTACAGGATGGCCACACGTTGAATGGAGGTGACCCAACTCCGCTCACTGGTAGCGCACAACTGGGGCGGGGCCGTGTTTCTTTGCCGGAAAGTCGTTCGACCATTCCGGTGGGGGTCATACTCTCTGCGTCGACCCTGACCGCTCGTGCGGTCCTGGGAGGGGGCGCACATCAGGTATTCCGGGACGCAAAGGGCGGGAAGGGCAGCCGCGCATGCAGGGCACGGTCGACGGATTCAGCTACGGCCTGGTCACACCCCTGGTCGCCTACCTCATGGCCTGCCTCGGCGGCGCCCTGGGGCTGCGCTGCACCACCAGATCCATGCTCGTCGCCCAGTCCTGGCGCCCCGGCTGGCTCGCCCTCGGCTCGGCCGCCATCGGCTCCGGCATATGGACCATGCACTTCATCGCCATGATGGGCTTCACGGTCCGCGGGACGCCGATCCACTACGACAAGGCGATGACCTTCGCGAGCCTGGCCGTCGCGATCGTGATGGTGGGCGTCGGGATCTTCATCGTCGGCTACAAGGGCGCCCGCGGAACGGCCCTGTTCACCGGGGGCACGATCACCGGCCTGGGCATCGCCTCGATGCACTACCTCGGCATGGCGAGCATGAGCCTGGACGGGACGTTCGAGTACAACACCCTCACCGTCGGCGCCTCCGTCGTGATCGCCGTGTGCGCCGCCACCGCGGCCCTGTGGGCGGCCGGCCAGGTCCGGGGCCTGCTGTGGAGCGTCGGCGCCAGCCTCGTCATGGGGCTCGCCGTCAGCGGCATGCACTACACCGGGATGGCAGCCCTCGACGTCCACCTCCACGGCACGGCCGAGCCCGCCACGGGAGAGTCGCCCGCCACCCTGCTCGCCCCCATGCTGATCGGCCCCCTCGCCTTCCTCCTGCTCGCGGGCGTCGTGGTGATGTTCGACCCGCTGATGGTCATGGGAAAGCCCGCCGTCGCCCTCGTCGAGCACAAGCCCGGCATCCCCGCCCGCACGCACCACACCGTCCACCACAACCCGGACCGCCTGCGGTTCCGCCCCCGCCGCCCCGTGCGGCACCAGGGCCCCCGCACCCCACAGAAACGCTGATCAGAGCCGGTTGTCAGTGGGAGGTCGTACGGTGGAACCCATGCGGCCCGTTTCCCAGATCGAACGCACGGTGGCGCCCTTCGAGGTCGTCAGCCCCTACCAGCCCAGCGGCGACCAGCCGGCGGCCATCGCCGAGCTCGCCCGGCGCATCCAGGCGGGCGAGAAGGACGTCGTCCTGCTCGGCGCGACCGGCACCGGCAAGTCCGCCACCACCGCGTGGATGATCGAAAAGCTTCAGCGCCCCACACTCGTGATGGCGCCGAACAAGACGCTGGCCGCCCAGCTGGCGAACGAGTTCCGCGAGCTGCTGCCGAACAACGCCGTCGAGTACTTCGTCTCGTACTACGACTACTACCAGCCCGAGGCCTACGTCCCGCAGTCGGACACCTACATCGAGAAGGACTCCTCGATCAACGAGGAGGTGGAGCGGCTGCGGCACTCCGCGACCAACTCGCTGCTCACCCGCCGCGACGTCGTCGTGGTCGCCTCGGTCTCCTGCATCTACGGCCTCGGCACCCCACAGGAGTACGTGGACCGCATGGTCCCCCTCCGGGTCGGCGAGGAGATCGACCGGGACGACCTGCTGCGCCGCTTCGTGGACATCCAGTACACGCGCAACGACATGGCCTTCACCCGCGGAACCTTCCGGGTCCGCGGCGACACCATCGAGATCTTCCCGGTCTACGAGGAGCTCGCCGTCCGCATCGAGATGTTCGGCGACGAGATCGAGGCGCTCTCCACCCTGCACCCGCTCACCGGCGAGATCATCAGCGACGACCAGCAGCTGTACGTCTTCCCGGCCTCCCACTACGTCGCGGGCCCCGAGCGCCTGGAGCGGGCCGTCAACGACATCGAGAAGGAGCTGGGCGAGCGCCTGGCGGAGCTGGAGAAGCAGGGCAAGCTTCTGGAGGCCCAGCGGCTGCGCATGCGCACCACCTACGACATCGAGATGCTCCGCCAGATCGGCACCTGCTCCGGCGTGGAGAACTACTCGATGCACTTCGACGGCCGCCTGCCCGGCTCCCCGCCCAACACGCTGCTGGACTACTTCCCGGACGACTTCCTCCTGGTGATCGACGAGTCGCACGTCACCGTGCCGCAGATCGGCGCCATGTACGAGGGTGACGCCTCCCGCAAGCGCACCCTCGTCGACCACGGCTTCCGGCTGCCCTCCGCCCTGGACAACCGCCCCCTGAGGTGGGAGGAGTTCCAGGAGCGCATCGGCCAGACGGTCTACCTGTCGGCCACCCCGGGCACCTACGAGATGTCCCGCGCGGACGGCTACGTCGAGCAGATCATCCGCCCCACCGGCCTCGTCGACCCGCAGGTCGTCGTCAAGCCCACCGAGGGCCAGATCGACGACCTGGTGCACGAGATCCGCCAGCGCACCGAGAGGGACGAGCGCGTCCTGGTCACCACGCTCACCAAGAAGATGGCCGAGGACCTCACGGACTACTTCCTGGAGCTCGGCATCCAGGTGCGCTACCTGCACAGCGACGTCGACACCCTCCGCCGCGTCGAGCTCCTGCGCGAGCTGCGCGCCGGCGAGTACGACGTGCTCGTCGGCATCAATCTCCTGCGTGAGGGCCTCGACCTGCCCGAGGTGTCCCTGGTGGCGATCCTGGACGCCGACAAGGAGGGCTTCCTGCGCTCCGGCACGTCCCTGATCCAGACCATCGGCCGCGCCGCGCGCAACGTCTCCGGCCAGGTCCACATGTACGCCGACAAGATCACCCCGGCGATGGAGAAGGCCATTGACGAGACCAACCGGCGCCGGGAGAAGCAGATCGCTTACAACACGGAGAAGGGCATCGACCCCCAGCCCCTCCGCAAGAAGATCAACGACATCGTCGCCCAGATCGCCCGCGAGGACATCGACACCGAGCAGCTGCTCGGCTCGGGCTACCGCAAGTCCAGGAAGGACGGCGGCGGCACCAAGGCGCCCGTGCCCTCCCTCGGCAAGGCGGGCGAGTCGGCCAAGCCCGCCAGGGGCAAGGGCAAGGCCGAGGAGACGGTGCCCACCGACCGCCCCGCGGCCGAACTCGCCGAGCAGATCGAGGAACTCACCACGCGGATGCGGGCCGCCGCCGCGGACCTGCAGTTCGAGATCGCGGCCCGGCTGCGCGACGAAGTGTCCGAGATGAAGAAGGAACTGCGCCAGATGAAGGAGGCAGGTCTGGCCTGACAACGCACCGCGCACGCGCTGTGTTGCAAGACCGACACAAAGTGCGGACCGGGGTGGGGCGCTGTCAGTGCCCCTGCGTAAGGTGCTGGTCAACCGCGATGCGCGGCAACAGGGGACGTTCGAGAGGGGAATCGGCGCGTGACCGTCAACATGACCAAGGGTCAGGCCATCAGTCTGCAGAAGAACGACGGGGGCAGCCTGAACGCGGTGCGCATGGGTCTCGGCTGGCAGGCGGCTCCCCGGCGCGGCCTGTTCGGCTCGCGCACGCGAGAGATCGACCTCGACGCCTCCGCCGTGCTGTTCGCCGACAAGCAGCCGGTCGACGTGGTCTTCTTCCGCCACCTGGTGAGCGACGACGGCTCGGTCCGCCACACCGGTGACAACCTCGTCGGCGGTGTCGGCCAGGGCGGCGACGACGAGGCGATCCTCGTCGACCTCGCGCGGGTCCCGGTCCACATCGACCAGATCGTCTTCACCGTGAACTCCTTCACGGGCCAGACGTTCCAGGAGGTGCAGAACGCGTTCTGCCGCCTCGTCGACGAGACCAACGGCCAGGAGCTCGCCCGCTACACGCTGGCCGGCGGCGGCCAGTACACGGCCCAGATCATGGCCAAGGTGCACCGCTCGGGCGCGGGCTGGACGATGACGGCCCTGGGCAACCCGGCCAACGGCCGCACCTTCCAGGACCTGATGCCGGCGATCCTGCCGGTGCTCTGAGAGCACCCGGGACCGGCGGGGGGACCGCGGGCCCGGCGGGCAGCACACGACACCACACAACGACACAGGGGGACGAAGGCGATGACGGCCGAGCTGGTGCGAGGGCAGAACCACCCGCTCTCCCAGGCCCGTCTCGAGATACGGATCTCGGCCGGCACGCCGATCGTGGCCGCGGCCGCGCTCAGCGACCAGAACGGCCGGATCCACGGCGTGGAGTGGGTCGCCCACCCGGGCGCGCCCACCCAGCCGGGTCTCGAGGTCTCCCGGCAGGCCGCCGCGGACCACCGCCTCGCGGTGGACCTGGACGCCATGCCCGAGACCGTCCACCGGGTCGGCGTGCTGCTCGCCCTGCCCACCGGCGGGGCGGGCCCGGTCCGCTTCGGCTCCGTAGCCGCCCCGTTCGTCGCCGTCACCGGCCTGGACGGCGCCGAGATCGCCAGCTACACCATCCATGGCCTGGACGCCGAGTCGGCCGTCGTCGCCCTGGAGCTCTACCGACGCCAGGGCGGCTGGAAGGTGCGCGCCGTCGGCCAGGGCTACGCGGGCGGTCTCGCCGAACTCCTCTGCGACCAGGGCCTGGCACAGGCGCAGCAGCTCGCCGGCAGCGTCAACGAGGCGGTGGCCCGGGGGCTGGCCCGCTCGGTGCAGGCACCTCCCCCGCGCACGGCGGAAGGTGACCGCTCCCGGCAGGCCGCGGCTCCGGCCCTCGGCCCGGACCAGGGCGGCACCGCCCCCCAGCCCGGTCCCGTCCCGCCGGTCTCCCCGTACGGAGGCCAGACGTCCGGGGAACCTGGGCAGACTGCCCCCCAGCCGCCGTCCTGTCCCGGCGCCGCGCCGGACCCGAGCGCCGTCACCCAGCCGTCCGCGTCCGCCTCCGCGCCCACCGCGGGCGGACCGATCGACTACAGCCACCCGCGCCGGCGGAACTCCGCGCCGCCCCCGCCGCCGCCCGCCGCGCCCCCGGCCGCGCCCGGGCAGCCCGCCCGGCCGGTCGCGGGCGACGCGACCGGCTGGTCCATGGAGGAGCGGCTCTACAACCAGGTGTGGGGCATGTTCGAGGACCTCGCCCGCACCACGGCCGCCTACCGCAGCGCCGTCGACTTCGCCGAGTCCCGCATGGACAAGGAGCTGGAACAGGTACTGTCCGACCCGCGCAGCCGGATCGGCGGGCAGGGCGACGCCGCCCGCGAGGCGGCCCGCGCCCGGTACGCCCAGCTCGTCGAGCAGGCCCGGGAGGCCCTCGACCGGGACCTCGTCCAGCTGCAGGCCGAGGCCGACGTCGTCGAACCGGCCCTGCCGCCGGCGTACGCGCGGTGGGACAACCCGGTGTGGCACGCCTACCGGGTGCCGATGGAGATCCCCATGGCCCTGCGCCTGGGCGATCTGCACCTCCCCGAGGCCGAGCGGATCCACATTCCCATGCTGGTCCGGCTGCCCCTGGAGCGCGGCCTGTGGATCGACAGCGGTCGCACCGTGTCGTCCGACGGATCGTTCGCCGACGCCCACTCCCTGGGACGCCTCGCGATGGAGACGGCGGTCGCGCACGCGGCGCGGCTGCTCGCCGTCTACCCGGCGGGCGAGTTCACCGTCCACGTCATCGACCCGGCCGGTTCCGGGGCACAGCCGCTGGCACCTCTGGTGCGGACCGGTGTGCTCGCGGCCCCGCCCGCCCTCGGCGCGGCGGGCGTGACGGACGTGCTGACGCGGCTCACCCAGCGGGTCGACCTGGTGCAGATGGCGGTCCGGGGCGGCGCCGCGGACGCCCTCCCGCCGGGCTTCGACACCGCTCAGCAGCTGTTGATCGTCAACGACTTCCCGCACGGCTTCGACGACCGGGCCGTGAACCAGCTGCGCTACCTCGCGGACGAGGGCCCCGCCTTCGGCGTCCATCTGATGATGGTGGCCGACCGCGAGGAGTCCTCCGGGTACGGGCCGTTGCTCGACCCGTTGTGGCGTTCCCTGCTGCGACTGACCCCGGTGGCCGACGACCACCTCGCCGACCCGTGGGTCGGCCACGCCTGGACGTACGAGCCGTCGCTCGTGCCGCCCGGCAGCCAGGTTCTCCACCAAGTGCTCGCGCAGGTCGCGGCCGCTCGTACCAAGTATGCGTAAAGCCCGCTGACCAGGGTTTTTGGTCTTTCTTTTGCCAAGCGCTTTACCTGTTCTTGGTGATTGGGTACTGTTGAGGGCACGGAGGGGAGTACTCCCTGTCTGCTGCGGCGTACCCGTCAATACGGAACAGGTCGGTAGAGATCGGACCTGGGCCCGGGGCGTCGGCCCATCTCTGGGTGGAAGAGACCTCCGGCAGCTACGACGCTGACATTTGCCGTTACGACTGCCGGAGGCGCAGTGGATGTTTCCATGACCCTATGGGTCCTGACGATCGTGGGCCTGGCCGCCCTCATCGCGGTCGACTTCTTCATCGGCCGCAAGCCGCACGACGTGTCGATCAAGGAAGCCGGCATCTGGACGGTCGTCTGGATCGTCCTCGCCGTGCTCTTCGGGCTCGGCCTGCTGGTGTTCGCCGGCGGCCAGCCGGCCGGTGAGTTCTTCGCGGGCTTCATCACCGAGAAGTCGCTGAGCGTCGACAACCTCTTCGTCTTCGTCCTGATCATGGCGAAGTTCGCGGTGCCCACGCAGTACCAGCAGCGCGTCCTGCTGGTCGGCGTCCTCATCGCCCTGGTCCTGCGCGCGATCTTCATCGCCGCCGGTGCCGCGATCCTCGCCAGCTTCTCGTGGGTGTTCTACCTCTTCGGCGCCTTCCTCATCTATACCGCCTGGAAGCTCATCCAGGAGGCCCGCGCTGACGAGGAGGACGAGGAGTGGGAGGAGAACAAGCTCCTCAAGGCCGTCGAGCGTCGCTTCGGCGTGGCCGACCGCTACCACGGCACCAAGCTGTGGATCCAGCAGAACGGCAAGAGGGTCATGACCCCGATGCTGGTCGTGATGCTCGCGATCGGCATGACGGACGTGCTGTTCGCTCTCGACTCCATCCCCGCGATCTTCGGCCTGACCCAGGACCCGTACATCGTCTTCACCGCCAACGCGTTCGCCCTGATGGGTCTGCGCCAGCTGTACTTCCTCATCGGTGGCCTGCTCAAGAAGCTGGTGCACCTGAGCTACGGCCTGTCGATCATCCTGGGCTTCATCGGCGTCAAGCTGGTACTGCACGCGCTGCACGAGTCCGGGGTGCACGTCCCCGAGATCAGCATTCCGGTCTCCCTCGGCGTGATCTGCGCCGTCCTGATCGTCACCACGATCACCAGCCTCATGGCTTCCAAGAAGCAGGCGGCTGCCGAGGCGGCGCAGGGGCAGGGCGGAAGCACTCCGAAGGACAGCATCGACGTCTGACCACGTCGGACGCAGGGCGACCCTCACCCGGACCGGTGCTCGGCAATTGCCGAGCACCGGTCCCGGTGCTTGCTTGGTCCTGAGCGCGTTCCCCGGCCCGGGGGCGCCACGGCCGGCGGGAGATGCCATGAAGTTCGTTCAGATCATCGACTTCGAGACCGAGCGCCTGGACGAGATGGAGCAGATCTTCGAAGAGGCCGGGCAGCGTAGCGCCGGACGTTCGGGCGGCCCCACTCACCGGATGCTCCTGAAGGACCGCGACAACCCCAACCGCTACTTGGCCCTCATCGAGTTCGACTCGTACGAGGAGGCCATGCGCAACAGCGAAGACCCCGAGACCGGCAGGATGGCGGAGCGGCTGGGCGCGCTCTGCATCGGCGACCGGGTCTACACCAACTGCGACGTCCTGGACACCCGCGACCTCGCGTAGGACGCCCCGCGAGTGACGGAGCCCGCACGACCGGAGTGCGGGGCTCCGTCACCTCTGGGACGATCACTGCATGATCGCTCGGCGCCGGCCGCTCGCGGCACAGTGGACGACCCTGGTGCCCCTGCTCGCCGCCGTGCTGCTGGTGTTCACCTGGGGGCGCGATCTGCCCGGCCCGGTCGTCGCGCTGGTGACACTGGTCCTCGCGGGAGCCGTCCTGGCCGCTGTACACCACGCCGAGGTGGTGGCCCACCGGGTCGGCGAACCGTTCGGTTCCCTCGTCCTCGCCATCGCCGTCACGATCATCGAGGTCGCCCTCATCGTCACCCTGATGGCCGACGGCGGGGACAAGAGCTCGACGCTGGCCCGCGACACGGTCTTCGCGGCGGTGATGATCACCTGCAACGGCATCGTCGGACTGTGCCTCCTGGTCGCCTCACTGCGGCACGGCACGGCCGTCTTCAACCCCGAGGGCACCGGCGCCGCCCTCGCGACCGTCGCCACCCTGGCCACGCTCAGCCTGGTCCTGCCGACGTTCACCACCAGCAAGCCGGGCCCGGAGTTCTCCACGGTCCAGCTGACCTTCGCGGCGCTGTCCTCGCTGGTGCTGTACGGCCTCTTCGTCACGACGCAGACCGTGCGGCACCGGGACTACTTCCTGCCGATCACCCGGCACGGCGAGGTGATCACCGCGGAGGCCCACGCCGAGGCGCCGACCGCCCGCACCGCCTCGATCAGCCTGGGTCTGCTGGGCCTGGCGCTGATCGGCGTCGTCGGCCTGGCCAAAGGGGTGTCGCCCACCATCGAGTCCGGGGTGGAGGCCGCCGGTCTGCACCACGCCGTCGTCGGTGTGATCATCGCGCTGCTGGTTCTCCTGCCGGAGACCATCGCCGCCCTGCGCTCGGCCCGCCGCGACCGTGTCCAGACCAGCCTGAACCTCGCCCTCGGTTCGGCGATGGCCAGCATCGGCCTGACCATCCCCGCGGTCGCGCTCGCCTCGCTCTGGCTCTCCGGCCCGCTGGTCCTCGGCCTCGGCGCCACGCACATGGTGCTGCTCGCCCTGACGGTGGTGGTCGCCTCGCTGACGGTCGTACCCGGCCGGGCCACGCCACTCCAGGGCGGTGTCCACCTGGTGCTGTTCGCGGCGTACCTGGAGCTGGCGATCAACCCGTGAGCGGGTTGCGTAAACGCTTGCGCGAGCGATTGCGCAAGCGTTTACGCAACCGGCCGGCCGTCCACCACCCTTACCAACACCTTCCCGGCGCCACCCCCGGCTCAAGCCGCCTCCGCAGCCGCCCCCACCGGCACCGGCCGCGTCTCCGGAAGCATCGCGAAGCACGCCAGGCTGCACAGCGCGATCACCGTCAGGTACGCGGCCACACCCCAGGGCACGCGCCCGCCCTGTTCGGCGAGGGCCGTGGCGACGATCGGGGTGAGCGCGCCACCGAGGACCCCGCCGAGGTTGTAGCCGACGGCGGCGCCGGTGCAGCGCACCCGCGGCTCGTAGAGCTCCGGCAGGTACGCGGCGATCACGGCGAACATCGTGATGAACGAGAGCATCGCGCCGAGGAAGCCGAGGAACATCGGCAGCGGCGCGCCGGTGGCCAGCAGCGCGACCATGGGGAACATCCACAGGGCCGCGGCCGCGCACCCGATCAGGCACAGGGGCCGCCGTCCGTAGCGGTCCCCGAGCAACGCCACCAGGGGTGTGAGCGCGCCCTTCACGACCACCGCGCCCATGATGCAGGTCAGCATGACACCGCGGCTGACACCGAGCCGCTCCGTGCCGTAGGCGAGGGACCAGGTCGTCACGGCGTAGAAGATGGCGTAGCCGATGGCGAGGGCGCCGCCGGTCAGCAGGAGCAGGCGCCAGTGGTGGCGTACGACCTCGACCAGCGGCACGCGTGCGTGGTCGTCGAGTTCCAGGAAGCTCGGGCTCTCGGTGAGCGACGAGCGCAGCCACAGCCCCACCACGGCCAGCACCCCCGCCGCCCAGAACGGCACCCGCCACCCCCACGCGGCGAACTGCGCCTCGGACAGTGCCGAGGACAGGCCCAGAACCACCCCGTTGGCGAGCAGGAAGCCCAGCGCGGGACCGACCTGCGGGAAGCTCGACCACAGCCCGCGCCGCCCGGCGGGCGCGTGCTCCACCGTCAGCAGCACCGCCCCGCCCCACTCCCCGCCGAGCCCCAGCCCCTGCAGGAAACGCAGCACCAGGAGCAGCAGGGGAGCGGCCACGCCGATCGTGTCGTAGGTCGGCACGCAGCCCACCGCGACGGTGGACGCGCCGGTCAGCAGCAGGGAGGCGACGAGGACCGGCCGCCGCCCGCGCCGGTCGCCGATGTGCCCGAACAGCACCGACCCGAGCGGCCGGGCCACGAAGCCCACGCCGAAGGTGGCGAAGGCGGCCAGCGTCCCCGCCACCGGCGAGAAGGTCGGGAAGAACAGCGGCCCCAGGATCAGGGCCGCCGCGGTGCCGTAGACGAAGAAGTCGTAGAACTCGATGGCCGTTCCGGCGAGTGAGGCGGCCGCGAGGCGCGGCATGGAGGGTGCCTTTACGGTGCGTACGTCGTGCATGCCGCGTCAACTACCCACGGTGACGGGCGGTTACGGGGGCGCGCGGA
Source organism: Streptomyces sp. NPDC094143 (assembly GCF_040303825.1). Classification (NCBI taxonomy): domain Bacteria; kingdom Bacillati; phylum Actinomycetota; class Actinomycetes; order Kitasatosporales; family Streptomycetaceae; genus Streptomyces; species Streptomyces sp. NPDC094143. The sequence continues at coordinate 28,634 of NZ_JBEOTZ010000009.1, read as the reverse complement.
GGCCGCGCAGGGCTCGGGGGCCTCAGTACATGACCGTGATGCGCCGGGCCGGTCCGTCCACGCGCACGGTGCCTCCGTAGGGGATCACCAGTTGCGGGTCGGTGTGCCCGAAGTCCACGTCGAAGACGATCGTGGTGCCGGGCGCGTAGGTCCGCATGGCGCGCAGGACGGCCTCGCGCTGTTCGCAGGCGTAACGGGCGGATTCCTGCGGGCTGTTGCGGCGTTCCAGGGACCAGGTCTTCGCACGGCCCATCAGCAGGGCGGAGAAGCGCCGGAGCAGGCCGCGCTCGCCCATGCTCCGGATCGTGCGGTACACCTCCGTGGCGCTCGGCATGTCCTCGGAGGTCTCCAGCAACAGGACACCGCCGTCGTACACGGACAGGTCGTGCGCGACCTCCCGGTCGGCCATCAGCAGTCCTCCGAGGATCTCCAGGCAGCCGCCCCAACTGCGCCCCTCCACCACCCGGTCGGGGTTCACCCAGGTCCAGCCGGTGCCGGGACGGGTCTCCGGCTCGGCCTCAAAGGTCGCCGGGTCGGCCCAGTCGCGGTCGACGTCCCGCCACCGCTCGGCGGGCCTCAACTCGTACGGGCCCGACGTGAACAGGGCCGCCCGCAGGGACTCGGCGGTCTGCGGATGCATGGCCCCGGGGCGGCCCAGCTCGCACATGACGCTGCCGCCGTGGTAGCCGACGATGCCGCTGTTGCGCAGGAACGCCAGCAGGTTGGTGTTGTCGCTCATCCCGAAGAACGGCTTCGGGTTCGCCCGGAACACCTCACGGTCCAGGTGCGGCAGCACGGTCATCTGGTCGTCCCCGCCGATCGACGCGATGACCGCCTTGATGTCCGGGTCGGCGAACGCGGCGTGGAGGTCGGCGGCCCGCTCCCGGGGTGTGGAACCCATCCGGCGGGTCGCCGGATACTCGACCGGCTCCAGCCCGTACTTCTCGCGCAGCCGCTTCAGACCCAACTCGTAGGGGAGCGGGAAGAGGCCCGGCAGACCGGACGAGGGCGAGAGCACGGCGATGCGGTCGCCGGGCGACGGCTTGGGCGGATAGGCAGGGCTCGTCATGCCCGGAGGCTACGGCCCGGCGGGCTGTCGGCGCACCGTGATAAACCGGCTGTGAGCAGCGGTCCGTCACGGGCCGCCCGACCCCGACCGGACCGGAGGAACCGTGCCCCGCACCCTGGCCAACGCCCCGATCATGATCCTCAACGGCCCCAACCTGAACCTGCTCGGCCAGCGCCAGCCGGAGATCTACGGCTCCGACACCCTCGCCGACGTCGAGGCCCTGTGCGCCGAGGCGGCCGCCGCGCACGGTGGCACGGTGGACCTGAGGCAGTCCAACCACGAGGGCGAGTTGGTGGACTGGATCCACGAGGCACGGCTGAACCACTGCGGGATCGTGATCAACCCGGGCGCCTACTCGCACACCTCGGTCGCCATCCTGGACGCTCTCAACACGTGTGACGGCATGCCCGTCATCGAGGTCCACATCTCCAACATCCACCGGCGGGAGTCCTTCCGCCACCACTCCTACGTCTCGCTGCGCGCCGACGGCGTCATCGCCGGATGCGGAGTCCAGGGGTACGTGTTCGGCGTGGAGCGCGTCGCGGCACTGGCGGCGGCCGGCCAGGCGGAGGCGTAAGGACCGACTGCCTGGCGTGCGGCCCTTACAACCGCCCCGATTCCACGATCCGCCGCAGGAACTGCCGGGTGCGCTCCCGCCGAGGCGCTTGGAAGACCTGCTCGGCGGTGCCGCGTTCCAGCACCACGCCGCCCTCCAGGAAGCACACCTGGTCGGCGACGTCCCGGGCGAAGCCCATCTCGTGCGTGGCCAGCACCATGGTCATGCCCTCGTCCTTCAGGCCGCGCACGACGGTGAGGACCTCGCCCACCAGCTCGGGGTCGAGGGCGGCGGTGATCTCGTCCAGGAGCAGCAGCCGGGGGCGTACGGCCAGGGCGCGGACGATCGCCACGCGCTGCTGCTGGCCTCCGCTCAGCCGGTCCGGGTACTCGCCCGCCTTCCCGCCGAGCCCCAGCCGCTCCAGCAGCTCACGCGCGCGTGCCTCGGCCTCGGCACGGGACAGCCCGTGCACCCGGCGGGGAGCGAGCGTGATGTTCTCCAGGACGGTCATGTGCGGAAACAGGTTGTACGCCTGGAAGACCACACCGATCCGGCGGCGGACGGCGTCCTGGTCGGCGCGCGGATCGGTGATCTCCTCACCGTCCAGCCAGATCGCGCCGTCGTCGATCTCCTCCAGCAGGTTGGCGCACCGCAGCAGCGTGGACTTGCCGGAGCCGGAGGCACCGATCAGCGCGGTCACCGTGTGCGGGGCGACCTCCAGGTCGACGTCCCGCAGCACGACCGAACCGCCGAAGCTCTTGCGGACCGACTCCATCCGCAGCACGGGCGTCCCGCTCATGCGACTCCTCCCTGCGCCCGACGACGGTCCATGCGTGCCGTCACCCAGTCCGTGAAGCGGGTCATGGGGATGGTCAGCGCGACGAAGACCAGGCCGGCGACGATGTACGGCGTGTAGTTGAGGCTGCGCCCGACGATGATGTCGGCGGCCCGCACGGCGTCCACCGCCCCGCCGATCGATACCAGCCCGGTGTCCTTCTGCAGCGACACCAGGTCGTTGAGCAGCGGCGGCACCTGGCGGCGCACCGCCTGCGGCAGCACCACGTACCGCAGCGCCTGCCGGTTGCTGAGCCCGAGCGAACGGGCCGCGGCGCGCTGCGAAGGGTGGACGGACTCGATGCCGGCCCGGAACACCTCGGCGACGTACGCCGAGTAGGTCAGGGTGAGCGCGGTGCCGCCGAGGATCACCGGGTCGACGGTCACCCCCTGGAGCCGCAGCGCCGGGACGCCGAGGACGACGATCATCAGGTTGATGATGAGCGGCAGTCCCCGGAAGAAATCGGTGTACGCGGCGGCCAGGAACCGCAACGGGAAGAACACCGGGCCGCGCAGCGTCCGGGCGACGGCGATCAGCATGCCGAGGACGAGCACCGCGGCCCCGCAGACCAGCAGCAGCCGGATGTTCAGCCACAGTCCTTCGAGGACCTTGGGGAACGCCTCGCGTGCATACCCCCAGTCGGAGAAGGTCTCCCTGGTGCGCGGCCAGCCCGGGGCGTTGACGACGACCAGGTAGAGGACGGCCCCGGTGACCAGCGTCGACACCGCGCCGATCGCCGTGGCGCGCCGGGCGCGGCCGCGCCGGTGACGCTCACGCTCCAGGCGCCGCTCGGAGGGGACGTAACCGTCGTGCCCGGAGCCCGTGCTGAGCTCCTTGTCGTCCACCGTCACTTGAGCACCGGCGCGTCGACGGCATCCGACAGCCACTGCTTCTCGATCCTCCCGAGCGTGCCGTCCTCACGCAGCGCGTCCACCGCTCGCGAGACGCAGGAGGTGAGCGCGCTGCCCTTGTCGAGGACGAGGCCGAACTGCTCCGCCGTGCCGCCCCGGTGCTCGAACTGGCCGACGATCCTGGCGTCCGTCACCTCGGCCCCGGTCATGAAGAAGGCGGTCGGCAGGTCCACGACGATGGCGTCGACCTGGCCGTTCTTCAGGGCGGACTTGGCCTGGTCGTTCTTGCCGTACACCGCGGGCGCCCGCGTGGGCCGCACCACGTCGTTGATGTAGTCGAGGCTCGTGGTGCCGACCTGGGCACCCAGCTTCACGCCCTTCAGATCGGCGACGCTCTTCGCCTTCGCCGCCTCGGAGCTCTTCAGCGCGACGACGGCCTGTCGCACGTCGTAGTAGCCGGACGAGAAGTCCACGGCCTTCTCGCGCTCGTCGCTGATGGACACCTGGTTGATGTCGAAGTCGAACGTCTTGTCGCCGGGCGCGAAGGCCTTGTTGAACGGCACGGTCTGCCAGACGACCTTGTCCTTGCCGTACCCGAGCCGCTCGGCGACGGCGTAGGCCACCGCCGACTCGAACCCCTTGCCGCCGGCCGGATCGTCGTCCTTGAACCAGGGCTCGTAGGCGGGCTCGTCGGTCGCGATCGTGAGCCTGCCCGGTGTCTCGGTGGCCAGCTTGCCTTTGTCGCAGGCGCTGGAGGCCGATGCCGACGGCTTGCCCGAGCTCTCCGGCTGCGGAGCGCAGCTCACGGCGGCGGCTAGGAGAACGACGGCGGCGGTGCGGCGCAGGGCTCGCTGGGCAGGGCGCATGGCGGGAGAGTGACAGCCGACGATCCTGTTTGTCGAGGTCACGGCAACAGATGTCCGGATAGTGGGAACGGGTGTTGCGGCCGTGTGAACTGCTCCCGCCGCACGCCGCGTCCGGCAGTGGGCGCCGCCTCACTGGTTCACGCCTTCACTGCTTCACGCCACTACGCACTGACACCGCCACGCGCTGACGCCAGGCGTGTTCACGCCAGACGTGCTCACGCCAGACGTGCTCACGCCCCGCGCGGCCCGTCACCACCCGCGCGCGTGCCACTCCGGCAGGTGCGGGCGCTCCGCGCCCAGGGTCGTGTCGTTGCCGTGCCCGGGGTAGACCCACGTCTCGTCCGGGAGGACGTCGAAGATCTTGGTCTCGACATCGTGGATGAGGCTGGCGAACGCCTCGGGATCATCGTGGGTGTTGCCCACACCGCCGGGGAACAGGCAGTCCCCGGTGAACACATGGGGATGCCCGTGCGGGTCGTCGTAGACGAGGACGATCGAGCCGGGGGTGTGCCCGACCAGGTGGCGCGCGGTGAGCTCCACCTGCCCCACCCGGATCGTGTCGCCGTCGTCGACGGGCACGTCGGTCCGTACGGGGATGCCGTCGGCGTCGTCGCGGCCCGCGTACGTGCGGGCGCCGGTGGCCGCCACGACCTCGGCGAGCGCCTGCCAGTGGTCGCCGTGCCGGTGGGTCGTGACGACCGACGCGATCCCGTCGTCGCCGATCATGCCGAGCAGCGTGCCCGCCTCGTTGGCGGCGTCGATCAGCAGTTGCTCGTCCGTGGCCCGGCAGCGCAGCAGATAGGCGTTGTTGTTCATCGGACCGACCGCGATCTTCGTGATCATCAGGTCCTTGAGCTCGTGCACGTCGGCAGGCCCGCCGACCGTCACCTGTCCGCTGTACGTCATGTCCGCCAGCCTATAGCGGGGGAGGGGACCCGGGTCCTACAACGGGGGCAGCGCCGGAAGGGGACCGCCGTCCACCCTCAGCACGGCCCCGTCGCGGCGTCCCGCGAGCCACCCCAGGAGGTCCGCCGGGGAACCCGTGACGGTCACCTCGGGTCCGTCGTCCGGCCGGCGTCCCGTGCTCCACGCCCGCGTGCCGTCCGTCACGCGGGTGGACGGCACATCGGGATGCCCGGCGAACCGGTCCGCGAGGAAGTCGATCTCCCGCTCCGTGAACTCCGCCGGCAGGTCCTCCAGCTCGTACCCGATGCCCAGGTCCACGTGGTGCAGCTCCACCTCCACCCACCGCCGGAACGGCACCCGGGCCGCGGTGTCCTTCACCCCGTTGCGCAGCTCCACCGTGCGCGACCAGTCCGCCGGAGCGTCCCCGGCCTCCTGGAAGCGGACCGCGCTCTCCCGCAGGTCCGCGAGCTGGACGTCGAGGGCACGCGGGGCGTCCCGCTCGATGTCGGCGTCCCGGGCCTCGCCGGAGACGTACATGGGGCGGCCCTCCAGGACGTTCACGAGGGCGTCCGCGTTCCGGGCGAGGTGGGCCAGGACGTGGCCCCGGGTCCAGCCGGGCAGCCGTGACGGCTGCGTCACAGCGGCGTTGTCCAGGGTGCCGACTGCGGTCAGCAGCCGTTCCGTCGCGTCACGTACAGACGCCAGGTCATGAGCGTGATCAATCATGGTGCTGACCCTAGCCTCGCCACTCCTTCGGGTGAAGGTGGTGAAGGAGTGCCGTAATTCGAAAGCACGTGCTATATGGTCGGACGTGGCGTCGGGCATGCTGGAGAGCCGGGGTTTGTTGGCAACCCGTGAATCCGACCGGCGTTGTCAGTGGCTCCCCCTAGTCTGGGAAAGACGGGGGCCCCGCCCCTGTCACTTCTCTCAAGAAAGGTGCGGACCGGCGTGGCCGACCGTCTCATCGTTCGTGGAGCGCGCGAGCACAATCTGAAGAACGTCTCGCTCGACCTCCCGCGCGACTCGCTCATCGTCTTCACGGGCCTGTCGGGGTCGGGCAAGTCCTCGCTGGCCTTCGACACCATCTTCGCCGAGGGACAGCGGCGCTACGTCGAGTCCCTCTCCTCCTACGCCCGGCAGTTCCTCGGCCAGATGGACAAGCCGGACGTCGACTTCATCGAGGGCCTCTCCCCGGCCGTCTCCATCGACCAGAAGTCGACCTCGCGCAACCCGCGCTCCACGGTCGGCACGATCACCGAGGTCTACGACTACCTGCGCCTGCTCTTCGCGCGCATCGGCAAGCCGCACTGCCCCGAGTGCCACCGCCCGATCTCGCGCCAGTCGCCGCAGGCCATCGTCGACCGGGTCCTGGAACTGCCCGAGGGCAGCCGCTTCCAGGTGCTGTCGCCGCTGGTGCGCGAGCGCAAGGGCGAGTTCGTCGACCTCTTCGCCGACCTGCAGACCAAGGGCTACTCCCGCGCGCGGGTGGACGGCGAGACGGTCCAGCTGTCGAACCCGCCGACGCTGAAGAAGCAGGAGAAGCACACCATCGAGGTGGTCGTCGACCGCCTCACGGTCAAGGACGGTGCCAAGCGCCGCCTCACCGACTCCGTCGAGACCGCCCTCGGGCTGTCCGGCGGCATGGTCGTGCTCGACTTCGTCGACCTCCCCGAGGACGACCCCGAGCGCGAGCGCATGTTCTCCGAGCACCTGTACTGCCCGTACGACGACCTGTCCTTCGAGGAGCTGGAGCCGCGCTCCTTCTCCTTCAACTCGCCCTTCGGCGCCTGCCCGGACTGCACCGGCATCGGCACGCGCATGGAGGTCGACCCGGAGCTGATCGTCCCGGACCCGGACAAGAGCCTCGACGAGGGCGCCATCCACCCCTGGTCGCACGGCCACACCAAGGACTACTTCGGCCGCCTGATCGGCGCCCTCGCCGACGCGCTGGGCTTCCGTACGGACATCCCCTTCGCCGGGCTGCCGCAGCGCGCCAAGAAGGCCCTGCTGCACGGCCACAAGACCCAGGTCGAGGTGCGCTACCGCAACCGCTACGGGCGCGAGCGCCGTTACACCACGGCCTTCGAAGGCGCCGTCCCCTTCGTCAAGCGCCGGCACAGCGAGGCCGAGAGCGACTCCAGCCGCGAGCGCTTCGAGGGCTACATGCGCGAGGTGCCCTGCCCCACCTGTGAGGGCACGCGACTGAAGCCGATCGTCCTCGCGGTGACGATCATGGGCAAGTCCATCGCCGAGGTCTCCGCCATGTCGATCAGCGACTGCGCGGACTTCCTGGGCGAGCTGAAGCTCACCGCCCGCGACAAGAAGATCGCCGAGCGCGTGCTGAAGGAGGTCAACGAGCGGCTGCGGTTCCTGGTCGACGTCGGCCTGGACTACCTCTCCCTCAACCGCGCGGCCGGCACCCTCTCCGGCGGCGAGGCCCAGCGCATCCGCCTGGCCACCCAGATCGGCTCCGGCCTGGTCGGCGTGCTGTACGTCCTGGACGAGCCGTCCATCGGCCTGCACCAGCGCGACAACCACCGGCTGATCGAGACCCTGGTCCGGCTGCGCGACATGGGCAACACGCTCATCGTCGTCGAGCACGACGAGGACACCATCAAGACCGCCGACTGGATCGTCGACATCGGCCCCGGCGCCGGTGAGCACGGCGGCAAGGTCGTGCACAGCGGCTCCCTGAAGGAGCTCCTCGCCAACGACGAGTCGCAGACCGGCCAGTACCTGTCCGGCAGGAAGGCCATCCCGCTGCCCGACATCCGGCGCCCGCTGGACCCGTCCCGGCAGCTCACGGTGCACGGCGCCCGGGAGAACAACCTCCAGGACATCGACGTGTCCTTCCCGCTGGGTGTGTTCACCGCCGTCACCGGCGTGTCCGGTTCCGGCAAGTCGACCCTGGTCAACGACATCCTGTACACGCACCTGGCCCGTGAGCTGAACGGCGCGAGGAGCGTGCCCGGCCGGCACACGCGCGTGGACGGCGACGACCTCGTCGACAAGGTCGTCCACGTCGACCAGTCGCCCATCGGCCGCACCCCGCGGTCCAACCCGGCGACGTACACCGGCGTCTTCGACCACATCCGCAAGCTGTTCGCCGAGACCACCGAGGCGAAGGTCCGCGGCTACATGCCCGGCCGCTTCTCCTTCAACGTCAAGGGCGGCCGCTGCGAGAACTGCGCGGGCGACGGCACCATCAAGATCGAGATGAACTTCCTCCCGGACGTCTACGTCCCGTGCGAGGTCTGCCACGGCGCCCGGTACAACCGGGAGACCCTGGAGGTCCACTACAAGGGCAAGTCCATCGCCGAGGTGCTGAACATGCCGATCGAGGAGGCCACCGAGTTCTTCGCGGCCGTCCCCGCCATCGCCCGGCACCTCAACACGCTCAAGGACGTCGGCCTCGGCTACGTCCGCCTCGGCCAGGCGGCGACCACCCTGTCCGGCGGCGAGGCACAGCGCGTGAAGCTCGCCAGCGAACTGCAGAAGCGCTCCACCGGCCGCACCGTCTACGTCCTGGACGAGCCGACCACCGGTCTGCACTTCGAGGACATCAGCAAACTGCTGAAGGTCCTGTCCGGCCTGGTCGACAAGGGCAACACGGTCATCGTCATCGAGCACAACCTCGACGTGATCAAGACCGCCGACTGGGTCATCGACATGGGCCCCGAGGGCGGCGCCGGCGGCGGCCTGGTCGTCGCCGAGGGCACGCCCGAGGAGGTCGCCGCCGTCCCGGCCAGCCACACCGGCAAGTTCCTCCGGGAGGTCCTCGGCGCCGACCGCATCAGCGACGCCTCCTCCGTCCGGGCACCGCGCCGGGCGGCGAAGAAGACGGTCCCGGCCCAGGCCACGGCGAAGAAGACCGCCAGGACCACGAAGGCGACCGCCACCACCGCCAGGACCACGAAGGCGACCGCGAAGAAGACCACGCGGACGACCAAGGGCTGACGGCTCACGACGGACGCGCCGTGCCCCACGGGTGACTCCCGCGGGACACGGCGCGTCCGTGTGCCGGGGGTCAGTCGCCCTTCGGCTCCACGAACTGCATGTCGAGCTGGATCTTCACCACCTCGCCGAGCAGCCCCGGGGCGAAGTCGAGCCCGAACTCGCTGCGCCGGATCTCGCCCGTCGCCTCGAACCCGGCATGCCGGCTGCCGTCCATCGGCACGTCGACCAGCCCGCCGAACTCCACGGCGAGCGTCACCGGGCGGGTCACGCCGCCGATCGTCAGCTCCCCCTCCATCGTCCAGTCCTCGCCCGCGCCCGACACCCGGGTCGAGCGGTACGTCATCGTCGGGCGCTTCGCGACGTCGAGCAGGTCGGAGGCGCGCACATGGGCGTCCCGGTCGGCGTTGCCCGTGTCGATCGAGGCCAGGTCGACGGTGGCGGAGACGCGTACGTCCTCGATCCGCTCCCCGACGAACAGCTCGGCCTCCAGCCGCTCGAAACGGCCCCGGACCTTGGCGATGCCCAGGTGACGGATGGTGAAGTTCACGGAGGAGTGGAACGGGTCCAGGGCCCAGTGCCCCGGGGCCAGCGGCAGGGTGGTGGTGGCGGTGTCATTCGTCATGCCCTCCACCCTGCGGGCTGCGCGGCCCGACAGGGAGACCGGCCCGAGGCTGGTAGTGACAGGGCCATCCTCCGCGCCCGTGGGCGAGGTACGTTCCTGTGGGTGAGCGACAACGAGTTGGGCACGTACCTGCGCACCTGGCGTGAAGCCGTCACCCCCGCCGAGGCCGGGCTTCCCACCGGTCCGCGGCGCCGCACACCGGGCCTGCGGCGCGCCGAGCTGGCCACGCTCGCCGGCATCAGTGTCGAGTACCTCACCCGGCTGGAACAGGGCCGCGACCGCAACCCGTCCGCCCAGGTGCTAGGCGCCCTCGCCGACGCGCTGAACCTGTCCCTGGCCGACCGGATGCTGCTGCGCCGCCTGACCAAGGAGGCAGACGGCGGCGACCCCCTGGTCTGCGGCGCCGCCCCGGACCTCAGCCGCACGGCCCGCCCCACCGTGCGGGCCGTGCTGGACCGCCTGGAGCCGGCTCCCGCGCTGGTGGTCAACTGGATCGGCGACGTCCTCGCGTACACGGCCGGCTACGCACGGCTGGTCGGCCCCATCGGCCTGCTCGACGACGAGCGGCCGAACCTGCTGCGCTACCTGTTCACCGACGAGCGGGCGCGGAGCGCCTACCGCGACTGGGACCGGGTGGCCGACGACCTCGTCGCCCGGCTGCGGCACGGCGTTCCCTTGAGGGACCCCCACCTCACCGAGCTGGCCGACGAGCTGACGGTGACGGCCGGGGCGGACTTCGCCGACCGGTTCGCCGACCTGACCATGGCACCGCGGTTGACCGGCTCGCAGCACCTCGACCACCCGGAGGCCGGCTCCCTGCGGCTGCTGCACGAGACGCTCGCGCTCCCCGACGAGGGACAGCGCGTCATCATCCACCTGCCCGCCGACGACGCCACGGCCGCGGCCCTGGACCGCCTCGACGGCCGCCGCCCCGGCGCGCTGCGGGCGGTGGGGGAGACGGGCTGAGCGACCGGACGGCCCCGGCGCGCGTCAGCCCTCCAGCTCGTGCGCGTACGGCGGCTCCGCGCCCGCGCGCGAGCAGGTCACGGCCGCCGCCCGCGCCGCGAAGCCCAGCAGCTCCGACCAGCCGTCCGGCCCCAGTGCGGCCAGGGCCGGCCCGCTGAGCGCGTCACGTACCGCGAGTCCGTGCAGCAGGGCCGCGTTCACCGTGTCGCCCGCGCCGATCGTGTCCACGACCTCCACCCGCTCGCCGGGCACGGAGTACGTGCCGCCGTCGGCCGTGAACGCGGTCAGCCCTTCCCCGCCCCGGGTGATCACGACCGCGGCCGGACCGGCCGCGAGCCACTCCTGGGGGGTGCCGCCGAGCCACCGGGCGTCCTCCTCGGACAGCTTCAGCAGCGTCACCGACGGCAACCAGCTCTTGAAGCGAGCCCGGTAGGCGTCCGCGTCCGGGATCAGCCCGGCCCTGATGTTCGGGTCGAGCGCGGTGAAGACGCCCCGGGCGGCCGCCGCCCGCATCAGCTCCTCGTACGCGCTCGCCCCCGGCTCCAGCACCAGCGAGCAGGTGCCGAAGGAGATCGCGCGCGTGCCGTCCGGCAGCGCGGAGGGTGCCGTGAACAGCCGGTCCGCCGTCCCGTCGACGTAGAAGGAGTACGCCGCCGAGCCGTCCGCGCCGACCGTGGCGACGGCCAGGGTCGTGGGCTCGGTGCCGCGCTGCACCGCCGACACGTCGACCCCGGTCTCGCGCAGCCGGTCCAGCAGGGCCTGCCCGAACGCGTCGGACGAGACCCGGGAGCAGAAGGCGGCGGGGGAGCCGAGGCGGCCCAGGGCCACCGCCGTGTTGTAGGGGCCGCCGCCGAGCGCCGGCTGCAGTGCGGCCAGGGCACCCGTGCCCTGCGGTACCAGGTCGATCAGTGCCTCACCGGCGACGACGATCACGACGGGGTTCCTTCCTCGGACGGGCAGCCGCACGACGTGCGGTGGACGAAGGTGCAGGGAAGCCGCAGGGTCCGGGCGGGCCGGTCCGGCTCGGCGAGCCGCTCCAGGAGCACGCCCACGGCCCGGGCGCCGATGTCCCTGCTGGGCTGGGCGATCGCGGTGAGCCGGGGCGAGAACAGATCCGCCCAGGCGAAGTCGTCGAAGCAGCACAGCGCGATGTCGTCCGGCACGGCAAGGCCGTGGGCGCGCAGGGCGCGCAGCGCGCCAATGGTCATGGCGTTGTTGCCGGTGACCAGCGCGGTGGGCGGCACGGCGAGCGACAGCAGGGCGGCGACGGCCTCCTCGGCGCCGGCGGACGCCGAGTCGCCGTGCACGAGGAGCCGCTCGTCGTAGGGCAGCCCCGCGAAGGCGAGGCCGGTGCGGTAGCCCATGATCCGCTCGGTCGTGGTGCTGAGCCCCGGCAGCCCCGCCACCAGCCCGATCCGCCGGTGCCCGAGCCCGGCGAGATGGCCGACCAGCCGGGACGTCGGTTCGGCACTGTCCGCGCACACCTGGTCGAACCGCGGGCCGCCGTCCGCCTCCGGGGCGTCCACCAGCCGGTCGAGGAACACGGCCGGTACGTCGTGCCGCTCCAGGTAGGCCAGCAGCCCGCGCGGATCTGCGGAGGGCGCGACGATCATGCCGTCCACCCGGCGCTCGTGCAGCAGCTGCACCACCTTGCGTTCGTGCTCGGGGTCGTCGTGCGGATCGGCGATCAGCAGGCTGTAGCCGGCCTCCAGCGCGGCGGCCTCGACGCCTTGGAGGATCTCCGTGAAGTACGGGTTGCTGATCGCCGACACCGCCAGTCCGATGGACCGGGTGCGGGACGTCACCAGGGCCCGGGCCAGCGTGTTCGTGGTGTAGCCGAGCTCCTCGACGGCGTCCAGAACCGCCTGGCGGGTGTGCGGCAGCACCGGCCGGGTGTCGTTCAGCACGTGCGAGACGGTCGCCACGGAGACACCGGCGCTCCGCGCGACGTCGGCCATCGTCGCCATGCCGCTCCCTTCCTCCGCTGCCCCGGCAGGGCCCTCAGGCGGGGAACGTACCGCATCCGGCGACAGACGTAAACGCTTGCGCAAGCGTTTACGCCTCAGGGTGAGCCGCAGCGGGCGACCGCGGACGCCGCCGTCAGACTCCCGCCTCCCAGTCCCAGCCGATCCCCAGGAAACCCGGCCGCACCCGGGGCTCGACCAGATGCACCGACCGGTGCCGCCCGCTCATCGTCAGCTCCTGGCACCCGCTCCGGGGCGCGGCCGCCGAGTGCTGGGCGAACCGGTGGCAGCGCAGCGGGAGGGCCGCCGGGTCGAAGGAGACCTGGAGCGCGTACTGGCCACCGGGGGAGTCGAAGCCGCGGACGTACTCGCGCGACACACCCGCGGTGCCGTCCTCCATGCCGTAGCGGAACAGGAACGTGTCCCCGGCCCGCAGCCGGGTGTCGAAGAGCAGCTCGGCCGCGAGCACCCCCGTGTCGCCGTGCCAACGGACGCGTCCCGTACGGCAGTTCTCCAGGGCGTGCACCCGCATGCGCTCCGGCACGGCCCCCCGCTCCCCGTGGTGGACGGCGATGAAGCGGTCGACGCCGTCGCGGTGGGCGCGCACGATGTGGTGCGACTCGCGCTCGGCCAGCTCGCGCCGCGCCCCGATCCGCAGCCGCTCGTGGTGCCCGAGGGTGTGCAGGCCCCCGTCCGGCGGGCACTCCAGCTCGGCCAGCAGCTGGTCCAGGACCCCGGAGGCCTCGACGAGGGAACGGTAGGACCGGGCCGCGGACCGCTGCCCGGAGGGGCCGTCGCCGGACGCGGCGAGCAGCCGGAGCAGCGACTCCTCGGGCAGCTGCAGGATCTCCTCCAGTGCGCGGACGGCCCGCAGCGACTCGGGCCGCTGCGGGCGCCGTGCCCCCTGCTGCCAGTAACTGAGGCTCGTCACGCCCACCTTCACCCCGTGGCGGGACAGATGGTGCTGCACCCGCTGCAGCGGCAGCCCGCGGGCGGCGATCGCGGCACGCAGGGCGACGTGGAAGGGGCCGCCCCGCAGGGCCGAGTCCAGCTCGGCGGTGACGGCGTCCGCGTGCTGTGGGGCGTGCGGCATGCAGGGGCCTCTCTGTGAGTCGGCGACGGCTGGTCAGACCGTTCGCGCGGGCCGCCCGGGGCCGTTCCGCCGGCGCCGGGCGGGTCTTCACATCCGTACGCCGTCGTTCAGGGTCCCGAGTTCCCCCGCATTGAAGCGCGTTGACCTGGTCCCGACAACCACCTGATGCCGGACAGTGACGTACGCCCGGCCGCCCGGATCCGGACATACGAACGCCCGGGGCGGTGTGCCCCGGGCGTCCTCGGCGGACGACGGCCTCTAGGAGCGGTCGCCGCCGCCCCGCTCTTCGAGCGACAGGCGCTTGGCCCGCACTATGTCGGCGTCACGCGGGTCCAGGAGGTCGCGCAGCCCGAACGTCTCGTCCGTGTGCCGGCGGGCACGGACCGTCCGCCGGTTCTTCTCGATCCGCATCCGCTTCATCTGCGCAGCCCTCCGACCCGTGGCCCGAGCCGCTCCGCGTGGGAGACGGCCGGTCCGCACCGACAAATCCGTGCCCGCACCGGCACGGCCTGCGTCCTGCGGACGTCGCCGTGCCCGTGGGAAGCTGGCATTCCCGCTCCCGGCCCGCCGTAACCCCGGGGCGGCACATGCCGTTGAAAAGCGCCCCCGCGCCGGGACCCTGTTCACGTCCCGCCGAGCGCTCGGCTGTCGGTGCCCGCCAGTAGGGTGTGAGACATGGCCGACCCCTCCAGCTACCGCCCCAAACCGGGTGAGATCCCCGACTCGCCGGGGGTCTACAGGTTCCGTGACGAGCACCGCCGGGTGATCTACGTCGGAAAGGCGAAGAGCCTGCGCCAGCGCCTGGCGAACTACTTCCAGGACCTGGCGGGCCTGCACCCGCGCACCCGTTCCATGGTCACCACGGCCGCGTCCGTGGAGTGGACGGTGGTGTCCACGGAGGTCGAGGCGCTCCAGCTGGAGTACTCCTGGATCAAGGAGTACGACCCCCGGTTCAACGTCAAGTACCGCGACGACAAGAGCTACCCGTACCTCGCGGTGACGATGAACGAGGAGTACCCGCGCGTGCAGGTGATGCGCGGTCACAAGAAGAAGGGCGTGCGCTACTTCGGGCCGTACGCGCACGCGTGGGCGATCCGCGACACGGTCGACCTGCTCCTGCGCGTCTTCCCCGTGCGCACGTGCTCGGCGGGCGTGTTCAAGAACGCCGCCCGCACGGGCCGCCCCTGCCTCCTCGGCTACATCGGCAAGTGCTCGGCCCCCTGCGTGGACCGCGTCTCCGCCGAGGAGCACCGCGAACTGGCCGAGGAGTTCTGCGACTTCATGACCGGCCGCACGCACACGTACATCCGCCGCCTGGAGCGGCAGATGGGCGAGGCGGCCGAGGAGATGGAGTACGAGCGGGCGGCCCGCCTGCGCGACGACATCGGGGCCCTGAAGAAGGCCATGGAGAAGAACGCGGTCGTGCTCGCCGACGCGACCGACGCCGACCTGATCGCGGTCGCCGAGGACGAGCTGGAGGCGGCCGTCCAGATCTTCCACGTGCGCGGCGGACGCGTCCGCGGCCAGCGCGGCTGGGTCACCGACAAGGTGGAGGAGATCACCACCGGCGCCCTCGTCGAGCACGCCCTGCAGCAGCTGTACGGGGAGGAGACCGGGGACGCCGTCCCCAAGGAGGTCCTCGTCCCCGCCCTGCCCGACCCCGTCGAGCCGGTCCAGGAGTGGCTCGCCGGACGGCGCGGCTCCGGCGTCTCCCTGCGGATCCCGCAGCGCGGCGACAAGAAGGCGCTCATGGAGACCGTGCAGCGCAACGCCCAGCAGGCGCTCGTGCTGCACAAGACCAAGCGCGCCTCCGACCTGACCACCCGCTCGCGCGCCCTGGAGGAGATCGCCGACGCCCTCGGCCTGGACAGCGCCCCGCTGCGGATCGAGTGCTACGACATCTCCCACCTCCAGGGTGACGACGTCGTGGCCTCCATGGTCGTCTTCGAGGACGGGCTCGCCCGCAAGAGCGAGTACCGCCGCTTCCAGATCAAGGGCTTCGCCGGGCAGGACGACGTCCGCTCCATGCACGAGGTGATCACCCGCCGCTTCCGGCGCTACCTCGCCGAGAAGGAGAAGACGGGCGAGTGGACCGACGGCGACGACGGCGGGGGCACCGAGGGCGGCGACGGCACCCTCGCCGGCCCGGACGCCCTGACCGGCACGCAGGCACCGGTCGGCCCCGACGTCCTGACCGCCTCGGGCGCCCCGGCCGGCCCGGGCGGGCTCACCGAGGACGACGGCCGTCCCAGGAAGTTCGCCTACCCGCCCCAGCTCGTGGTGGTCGACGGCGGCGCCCCGCAGGTCGCGGCGGCCCGGCGCGCCCTGGACGAGCTCGGCATCGACGACATCGCCGTCTGCGGCCTCGCCAAGCGCCTGGAGGAGGTCTGGCTGCCCGGCGACGACGACCCGGTGATCCTGCCCCGCACCAGCGAGGGCCTCTACATGCTCCAGCGAATCCGTGACGAGGCCCACCGCTTCGCGATCACCTACCAGCGCGCCAAGCGGTCCAAGCGCTTCCGCTCCAGCCCCCTGGACGACGTCCCCGGCCTCGGCGACACGCGCAAGCAGGCACTTCTGAAGCACTTCGGCTCGTTGAAGAGACTGCGATCCGCCACCATCGACCAGATCTGCGAGGTCCCCGGCATAGGCCGCAAGACGGCGGAGACGATCGTCGTGGCCCTGGCCCGCTCGGCCCCGCCCGCACCCGCCGTCAACACCGCGACTGGAGAGATCATGGAAGAGGAACCCGGCACCATGGGTTCCAGCGGCGAGCCCGTACGGACGGGCGCACCGGACGAACGACGGGGGCAGGAGACATGAATGTGAACGAGCACCACCAGCAGCAGGAACAAGCCGGAGCGGGAGCACAGGTGAGTACGGGCACGGCGAACGACAAGGTCCCGGTCCCGGACGCGGCCATCCCCGAGCTGGTGATCATCTCCGGAATGTCAGGGGCGGGCCGCTCGACGGCCGCGAAGTGCCTGGAGGACCTCGGCTGGTTCGTCGTGGACAACCTGCCGCCCGCGCTGATCCCCACCATGGTGGAGCTCGGCGCCCGCTCCCAGGGCAACGTGGCCCGGATCGCCGTCGTCGTCGACGTCCGCGGCCGCCGCTTCTTCGACAACCTCCGCGAGTCCCTCGCCGACCTGGAGGCCAAGCACGTCACCCGGCGGATCGTCTTCCTGGAGTCCTCCGACGAGGCGCTGGTGCGCCGCTTCGAGTCGGTGCGCCGCCCGCACCCCCTCCAGGGCGACGGCCGCATCGTCGACGGCATCGACGCCGAGCGGGAGCTGCTGCGTGAGCTGCGCGGCGACGCCGACCTGGTGATCGACACCTCCAGCCTCAACGTCCACGAGCTGCGCGCCAAGATGGACGCCCAGTTCGCCGGCGAGGAGGAGCCGGAGCTGCGGGCCACGGTCATGTCGTTCGGCTACAAGTACGGCCTGCCGGTCGACGCCGACCTCGTCGTCGACTGCCGCTTCCTGCCGAACCCGCACTGGGTCCCGGAGCTGCGCCCGTACACGGGCCTCAACGAGGAGGTGTCGGGTTACGTCTTCAACCAGCCCGGCGCCAAGGAGTTCCTCGACCGCTACACCGAACTGCTCCAGCTCGTCGCCACCGGTTACCGCCGCGAGGGCAAGCGTTACGTGACCATCGCCGTGGGCTGTACGGGCGGCAAGCACCGCTCGGTCGCCATGTCGGAGAAGCTCGCCGCCCGGCTCGCCGCCGAGGGCGTGGAGACGGTGGTCGTACACCGGGACATGGGACGCGAATGACACGACGTACTCCGCGGCTGAGCCGGCTGCGCCGGGTGGTGCCCGAGGGCAACACCGGAGGCAAGGGGGCCCGGCCGGCCGAGGCCCGGGGTGGCCGCCCGCGCCGCCGCGGCACCCAGCCCAAGGTCGTCGCCCTCGGCGGCGGCATGGGCCTGTCCGCCTCGCTCGCCGCGCTGCGCCGGATCACCGGCGACCTCACCGCCGTCGTCACCGTCGCCGACGACGGTGGCTCCAGCGGGCGCCTGCGCGACGAGCTGGGCGTGCTGCCGCCCGGCGACCTGCGCAAGGCGCTGGCCGCGCTGTGCGGTGACGACGACTGGGGCCAGACCTGGGCCCGGGTCATCCAGCACCGTTTCCAGTCCCAGGGCGACCTGCACGAGCACGCGGTCGGCAACCTGCTGATCGTCGCCCTGTGGGAGCAGCTCGGCGACCACGTCCAGGCCCTCGACCTGGTCGGACGCCTGCTGGGCGCCCAGGGCCGCGTACTGCCGATGTCCGCGGTGCCGCTGGAGCTGCAGGCCCTGGTCAGGGGCCACGACCCGGCGCGCCCGGACGAGGTCGACACGGTCCGCGGCCAGGCCACCGTGGCCCTCACCCCGGGCGAGGTGCAGTCCGTGCACCTGGTGCCGTGCGACCCGCCGGCCGTGCCCGAGGCGGTCGAGGCCGTCCTGGACGCGGACTGGGTGGTGCTCGGCCCCGGCTCCTGGTTCTCCTCGGTCATCCCGCACCTGCTCGTGCCCGAGCTGCTGGAGGCGCTCACGCAGACCAAGGCCCGCCGGGTACTCTCGCTGAACCTCGCCCCGCAGCCCGGAGAAACCGAGGGCTTCTCCCCGCAGCGTCATTTGGAGGTTTTGGGACGACACGCCCCTAAACTCGCCCTGGACGTGGTGCTGGCCGACGAGGCCGCCGTGCCCGACCGCGACTCCCTGACCGATGCCGCCAAGCGGTTCGGGGCCGCGGTCGAGCTGGCGCCGGTGGCCCGGCCCGACGGCACCCCGAGGCACGACCCGGAGCTGTTGGCCGCCGCGTACGACCGTATTTTTCGGATGCATGGAAGGATCGGCCCATGGCGATGACGGCAGCGGTGAAGGACGAGATCTCCCGGCTTCCCGTCACCCGGACCTGCTGCAGGAAGGCGGAGGTCTCCGCCATCCTGCGGTTCGCCGGCGGCCTCCACCTGGTGAGCGGTCGGATCGTGATCGAGGCGGAGCTGGACACCGCGATGGCGGCCCGCCGCCTCAAGCGGGACATCCTGGAGATCTTCGGCCACAGCTCCGAGCTGATCGTGATGGCCCCGGGCGGACTGCGCCGGGGCTCGCGTTACGTGGTGCGGGTGGTCGCGGGCGGCGACCAGCTGGCCCGCCAGACCGGCCTGGTCGACGGGCGGGGCCGCCCGATCCGCGGCCTGCCCCCGCAGGTGGTCTCGGGGGCCACCTGCGACGCCGAGGCCGCCTGGCGCGGTGCGTTCCTGGCGCACGGCTCGCTCACCGAGCCCGGCCGCTCCTCCTCCCTGGAGGTGACCTGCCCGGGTCCCGAGGCGGCGCTCGCCCTGGTCGGCGCCGCCCGCCGGCTGCAGATCTCCGCAAAGGCCCGCGAGGTGCGCGGGGTGGACCGGGTCGTCGTCCGTGACGGTGACGCGATCGGCGCGCTGCTGACGCGCCTGGGCGCCCACGAGTCGGTGCTGGCCTGGGAGGAGCGCCGGATGCGCCGCGAGGTGCGCGCCACGGCGAACAGACTGGCCAACTTCGACGACGCCAACCTGCGCCGCTCGGCCCGCGCCGCCGTCGCCGCCGGAGCCCGGGTGCAGCGCGCCCTGGAGATCCTCGGCGAGGACGTGCCCGAGCACCTGGCCGCGGCCGGCCGGCTGCGCATGGAGCACAAGCAGGCCTCCCTGGAGGAGCTGGGCGCGCTCGCCGACCCGCCGCTGACCAAGGACGCGGTCGCCGGGCGGATCCGCCGCCTGCTGGCCATGGCCGACAAGCGCGCCTCCGACCTCGGCATCCCGGGCACGGAGGCCAACCTCAGCGAGGAGCTCGCCGACAACCTCGTGGGCTGACCTCTGGACCCACGGAGCGTCAAGAAGCCGGTGCCGACCGCCACTTGGGTGGTCGTCACCGGCTTTCGCGTGTCGTTCGGGCACCCTTGACTCGATCATGGACTGTCATGAGCCTGGCATCTGTTCGCTGCTGTGGCGGACCCACGCTAGGGGGGTTCATGAGACGAAGAGCGAGATCGATCCTCGCTGTCGGCGCGCTCCTGTTCGGCGGAGCGAGCATCGCACCCATCGCCCAGGCACAACCGGGGAGTCCGACCCCGTCCGACCCGGACGAAGTCAAGGTCTTCCGCGCCGACGTCACCCGGAAGCAGGTACCCCTGCTGCTGGCGGCCGGTCAGGACGGCCACGAGCTCAGTGAACGGGTGCCCGAGAAGGGCACCGCCGGCGTCGAGGTCTACCTGACCGCCCGTCAGGCCGAGAAGCTGGAGAAAAAGGGCGTCGACCTCGCCGAGCACACCCTGTCCACCCGTGCGGACGCCCGCGTCGAGGCGGCCGCGGAAGGCGTGTTCCGTCCGTACAGCGGGCAGGGCGGCCTGAAGGAGGAGATCCTCAAGGCCGCGCAGGAGAACCCGGACCTCACCAAGGTCGTCTCCATCGGCAAGACCGTGAAGGGCCAGGACATCCTCGCGCTGAAGCTCACCAAGGGCGCGAAGAAGACCAAGGACGGCTCGAAACCCGCCGTCCTCTACATGTCCAACCAGCACGCCCGCGAGTGGATCACGCCGGAGATGACCCGGCGCCTGATGCACCACTACCTGGACAACTACAAGAAGGACCGGCGCGTCAAGAAGATCGTCGACTCCACCGAGCTGTGGTTCCTGATCTCGGCCAACCCCGACGGCTACGACTTCACCCACGCCGACGACGCCAACCGCATGTGGCGCAAGAACCTCCGGGACGTCAACGGCGACGGCGCCATCACCACCGGCGACGGCGTCGACCTCAACCGCAACTTCGCCTACAAGTGGGGCTACGACAACGAGGGCTCGTCCCCCAACCCCACCAGCGAGACCTACCGGGGCGCCGGCCCGAACTCCGAGCCGGAGACCAAGGCGCTGGACGCCTTCCAGAAGCGGATCGGCTTCACGTACGGCATCAACTACCACTCCGCGGCCGAACTGATCCTCTACGGAGTCGGCTGGCAGGTGGCCACGAACACCCCGGACGACGTCGCGTACAAGGCGCTCGCGGGCACGCCCGAGAACCCCGCGGTCCCGGGCTACCACCCGCAGGTCTCCTCCGAGCTGTACACCACCAACGGCGAGGCCGACGGCCACGCGGCGAACGTCAACGGGCTGGCGATGTTCACCCCGGAGATGTCGACCTGCCAGACCGCCTCCAACCTGGACCCGGACGACGAGTGGAAGGCGTCCGACTGCCGTTCGGTCTTCACCTTCCCGGACGACGAGAAGCTGATCCAGCAGGAGTTCGCCAAGAACGTCCCGTTCGCGCTCTCCGTCGCCGAGTCCGCCGCCCACCCCGACCGGCCGAAGTCGTCGGTGGGGCTGAGCGCCGCCGACTTCACCCCGGCCGCGTTCCCGACGTCGTACGCGCGCGGCGCCGACCAGGAGGTCTCCGTCGTCGCGCGCAAGGCGCTGCGCGACAAGGAACTGAGGTACCGCGTCAACGGTGGCCGCACCCACGACATGGCGCTCAGGCCCTGGAAGGGCGGCGAGACCTACGGCGGTGAGGACAACCTCTACTTCGACGAGTACCGGGCGAAGGTGAAGGACGGCGGGCCCGGCGACAAGGTCGAGGTGTGGTTCACCGCGGAGACGCGCGGCGGCAGGAAGGTCTCCAGCGAGCGCTTCACCTACACCGTCGCCGAGCGGCCCCGGGCCGACACCCTCGTCGTCGCCGAGGAGGGCGCGACCGCCACGCAGGCGCAGAAGTACGTGGACGCGCTCAGGGCGAGCGGCCGCACGGCGGTCGTCTGGGACGTCGCCCGGCGCGGCGCGCCCGACGCGCTCGGCGTGCTGAGCCACTTCGACACCGTCGTCCACTACACGGGCGCGAGCGTCCCCGGCAACGCCACCCAGCTGCAGCTGCGGGCCTTCCTCAACGAGGGCGGGCGGCTGATCGAGGCCGGCGAGCAGGCCGGCGGCAGCGTCGACCTCGGCGGCGGTGCCCTCTCGGACGACTTCAGTCAGTACTACCTGGGCGCCTACAGCCGGACCTCGGCCGGCGGAGCCACCGGCTTCACCGGCGCCGGTGAGCTGCGCGGCTTCTCGGGCCCGCTGGCCGCGGCCCCCGGCAACCCGCTGGACAAGGCGGGCCGGTACAGCGTCACCTCCGACGAGCTGCCCGCCGCGCAGTTCCCCCAGTTCGCGAGCAGGGGCGCCGGTCAGTTCGCCGGGGCCGTCAACCCCTACGGCCCGTACGCCGGCTCCTCGATGGCCGCCGCCGTCCACACCGACGACGGCTACAAGCGCCTCATGCGCACCGTCGACCTCACCGGTGTCACGGCGGCCGACCGGCCCGCGCTGCGCACCCGGCTGATGTGGGACACCGAGCCCGGCTACGACAACGTCCTGGTCGAGGCCCACACCACGGGCGCAGACGACTGGACGACCCTGCCCGAGAAGGGCGGCGCGACCAGGGCGACCGTGCCGGCGGAGTGCGAGGGCGGCTTCTACATCCGAGAGCACCCCTGGCTGAAGCGCTACCTGACCCAGTCCGACGACGGCTGCACGGCCACCGGCAGCAGCGGCGCGTGGAACAGCCTCACCGGCAGCTCCGGCGGCTGGCAGCAGGTGGAGTTCGACCTGAGCGCGTACGCGGGCAGGACGATCGAGGTGGCGATCAGCTACGTCACCGACCCGGGCACCGGCGGCCACGGCGTCCTGGCCGACGACGCCTCGCTGGTCGTGGGCGGCACGGCGAAGGAGACCGAGGGCTTCGAGACCTCACTCGGCGCCTGGAAGGTCGCCGGGCCGCCCGCGGGCAGCCCGGCCGTCACCAAGGACTGGACCCGCACCGGGGCGCTCTTCCAGACCTACGGCGCGGTCACCACGGACGACACCGTGCTGCTGGGCTTCGGCCTGGAGCACGTCGCCACCGCCGCCGACCGGGCGGCACTGATGAGGAAGGCGCTCGCCTCCCTCGACGTGTGACCTCCCCCGAAGGGGGAACTCCGCGCTCGACCGGCACCACTCCGTAGTAGCGAAATCGGGTGATCCTCGCTCTCGGGGTCGGGCGGTCCGTACCCCTACTGGCCGGTACGGACCGCCCTGCCGTGTATGGGGCATCTGGATGTCACCACCGGGGCCTCAGGGAGGTAGGGTCGGAGGCGGTCGGGGACATCCCAAACAGAGCTCGCCGGCTCTTCATGGCCGGCGTACCAACGAGGAGATCGGTTCGTGACGATCCGCGTAGGCATCAACGGCTTCGGCCGCATCGGTCGTAACTACTTCCGCGCGCTGCTGGAGCAGGGTGCAGACATCGAGATCGTGGCTGTCAACGACCTGGGTGACACCGCGACCACCGCTCACCTGCTGAAGTACGACACCATCCTCGGCCGCCTCAAGCAGGAGGTCACGCACACCGAGGACACCATCACCGTCGGCGGCAAGACCATCAAGGTCCTCGCCGAGCGCAACCCGGCCGACATCCCGTGGGGCGAGCTGGGCGTCGACATCGTCATCGAGTCGACCGGCATCTTCACCAAGAAGGCCGACGCCGAGAAGCACATCGCGGGCGGCGCCAAGAAGGTCCTCATCTCGGCTCCGGCCAAGGACGAGGACGTCACCATCGTGATGGGCGTCAACCAGGACACGTACGACCCGGCGAACCACCACGTCATCTCCAACGCCTCCTGCACCACCAACTGTGTGGCGCCGATGGCCAAGGTCCTCGACGAGAACTTCGGCATCGTCAAGGGCCTGATGACGACGGTGCACGCGTACACCAACGACCAGCGCATCCTGGACTTCCCGCACAAGGACCTGCGCCGCGCGCGTGCCGCCGCCGAGAACATCATTCCGACCACGACCGGTGCCGCCAAGGCCACCGCGCTGGTCCTGCCCCAGCTGAAGGGCAAGCTGGACGGCATGGCCATGCGCGTCCCGGTCCCCACCGGCTCGGTCACCGACCTGGTCCTGGAGCTGGGCCGCGAGGTCACCAAGGAAGAGGTCAACGCCGCCTTCCAGAAGGCCGCCGAGGGCGAGCTGAAGGGCATCCTCGAGTACACGGAGGACCCGATCGTCTCGTCCGACATCGTCAACGCCCCGGCGTCCTGCACCTTCGACTCCTCCCTGACCATGGTCCAGGAGGGCAAGAACGTGAAGGTCATCGGCTGGTACGACAACGAGTGGGGCTACTCCAACCGCCTCGTCGACCTCACGGTCTTCGTCGGCAACCAGCTCTGATCGAATAGAGCAGGCCTCCATGTGAGGGCAGGGCTCGGGCAGCGCGTGACCGCGTCGTCCGAGCCCTGACTCGCGTACAGAACCGACCTGTTCGATCCCGAGCGCTTCCGAGCGATCACGAGCACTTGCAGGAGTCCCCATGAAGACGATCGACGAACTCCTCACCGAAGGAGTCGCGGGCAAGCGGGTCTTCGTCCGCGCCGACCTGAACGTGCCGCTGGACGGCACGACCATCACCGACGACGGCCGCATCCGCGCCGTGCTGCCCACCGTCAAGGCCCTCGCCGAGGCGGGCGCCCGCGTGGTCGTCGCCTCGCACCTGGGCCGCCCCAAGGGCGCCCCGGACCCCGCCTTCTCCCTCGCGCCCGCCGCCGCCCGTCTCGGGGAACTCCTCGGCACCGACGTGGCGTTCGCGACCGACACGGTCGGTGAGTCCGCCGAGTCGACCGTCGCCGCCCTCGCGGACGGCCGGGTCGCCGTCCTCGAGAACCTCCGCTTCAACGCCGGCGAGACGAGCAAGGACGACGCCGAGCGCGCGGCCTTCGCCGACCGGCTCGCCTCCCTCGCGGACGTCTACGTCGGTGACGGCTTCGGCGCGGTGCACCGCAAGCACGCCTCCGTCTACGACCTCCCGGCCCGGCTGCCGCACTACGCCGGCTACCTCATCGCGGGCGAGGTCGGCGTCCTCAGGAAGCTCACCGACGACGTCCAGCGGCCCTACGTCGTCGCCCTCGGCGGCGCCAAGGTCTCCGACAAGCTCGCCGTGATCGACCAGCTCCTCGGCAAGGCCGACCGCATCCTGATCGGCGGCGGCATGGCCTACACGTTCCTCGCGGCCAAGGGGTACGAGATCGGCAAGTCCCTCGTGCAGGAGGACCAGATCCCGGCCGTCCGCGAGTACGTCGAGCGGGCCGAGAAGACCGGCGTCGAGCTGGTCGTGCCCGTCGACGCGCTGACCGGCAGCGCCTTCCCGGACCTGAAGACCAAGGCCCCGGCCGACCCCACCACCGTCGCCGCGGACGCCATCCCGGCCGACCAGATGGGCCTCGACATCGGACCCGAGACCCGCAAGCTGTACGCGTCCAAGCTCGCCGACGCCGCCACCGTCTTCTGGAACGGTCCCATGGGCGTCTTCGAGCACCCCGACTACGCCGAGGGCACCAAGGCGGTCGCCCAGGCCCTCATCGACTCCCCGGGCTTCACCGTGGTCGGCGGCGGCGACTCCGCCGCGGCCGTGCGCACCCTGGGCTTCGACGAGACGGCATTCGGCCACATCTCGACCGGCGGCGGCGCCTCCCTCGAATACCTCGAGGGCAAGACGCTCCCCGGCCTCGCCGCACTGGAGGACTGACCTACATGAGCACGCGCACGCCGCTGATGGCGGGCAACTGGAAGATGAACCTCAACCACCTCGAGGCCATCGCGCACGTCCAGAAGCTCGCCTTCGCCCTGGCCGACAAGGACTACGAGGCCGTCGAGGTCGCCGTCCTGCCGCCCTTCACCGACCTGCGCTCCGTGCAGACCCTGGTCGACGGCGACAAGCTCAAGATCAAGTACGGCGCCCAGGACATCTCGGCGCACGACGGCGGCGCCTTCACCGGCGAGATCTCCGGCCCGATGCTGGCCAAGCTGAAGTGCACCTACGTGGCCATCGGCCACAGCGAGCGCCGCCAGTACCACGGCGAGACCGACGAGCTGGTGAACGCCAAGGTCAAGGCCGCCTACAAGCACGGCCTGACCCCGATCCTGTGCGTCGGCGAGGAGCTGGAGGTCCGCGAGGCGGGCAACCACGTCTCCCACACCCTCGCTCAGGTCGAGGGCGGTCTGAAGGACCTCGCCGCCGAGCAGGCCGAGACGATCGTGATCGCCTACGAGCCCGTCTGGGCCATCGGCACCGGCAAGGTCTGCGGCGCCGAGGACGCCCAGGAGGTCTGCGCCGCCATCCGCGGCAAGATCGCCGAGCTGTACACGCAGGAGCTGGCCGACAAGGTCCGCATCCAGTACGGCGGCTCCGTGAAGTCGGGCAACGTCGCCGAGATCATGGCGCAGGCCGACATCGACGGCGCCCTGGTCGGCGGCGCCTCCCTGGACGCCGACGAGTTCGTCAAGATCGTGCGCTTCCGCGACCAGTGAGTATGCGCTAACGACGATTCGTCGTACCCTTGCGGGGTCCAGCGCCGTGCTGGGCCCCGCGTCGTCCATCCGAGTCCGAGGAAGTTGGTCCAGCCGTGGTTTTGGGGTTCTCGATCGCCCTGATCGTCTTCAGCCTGCTGCTGATGCTGCTGGTGCTGATGCACAAGGGGAAGGGCGGCGGCCTCTCCGACATGTTCGGTGGCGGCATGCAGTCCTCCGTCGGTGGTTCCTCGGTCGCCGAGCGCAACCTCGACCGGATCACCGTCGTGGTCGGTCTGCTGTGGTTCGCGTGCATTGTCGTCCTCGGCATCCTGATGAAGGTGAACAACTGACCGAGCCCCGACCGCACGGAACCCGTACGTGAGGCCCCATGTTCGGTACGCGCAGCTGAGCGCGGCCTATCATGGGGCTTGCGTCTAGGTGTGAGGGTTTGTAACTCCAACCACTGGACGCGCGTTGGGCCTTACGTAGACTGAGGCGCTCGCAGCGAAGCGGAACGCCGACTCGCTTCGCGGCACCATCACGCAGGGAGTTACGACCGTGGCAAGTGGCAACGCGATCCGGGGAAGCCGGGTCGGGGCGGGGCCGATGGGCGAGGCCGAGCGCGGCGAGTCCGCGCCCCGGCTGCGCGTCTCCTTCTGGTGCTCCAACGGACACGAAACCCAGCCGAGCTTCGCCAGCGACGCGCAGGTGCCCGACACCTGGGACTGCCCGCGCTGTGGCTTCCCGGCCGGCCAGGACCGGGACAACCCCCCGGCCCCGCCGCGCACCGAGCCCTACAAGACGCACCTCGCGTACGTGCGGGAGCGGCGCAGCGACGCGGACGGCGAGGCGATCCTCGCCGAGGCGCTCGCCAAACTGCGGGGCGAGATCTAGAAGTCGGAACCGGCCGGGCACCAGCGGGTGCCCGGCCGGAGCTGCTCTCCCGGTCCGCGGCCGACCGATTGTCAGTGGTGCCCTCTACGGTTTGTGCATCGGACGAACTGAGGGGGAGCGGTGGCGACGGTCGAAGTGCGGGACGTGCGTGGGCCCGCGTGGCGCGGGGGCTTCGGACGGCTGTGGAGCGCCGCCGTGCTGTCCAGTTTCGGCGACGCGTTGCGCACGGCCGCGCTGCCCCTGCTCGCCGTCACGCTGACCGACGAGCCGCTGCTGGTCGCCTCGGTCACGGCCTGTGGCTATCTGCCCTGGATCGTCTTCGGCCTGCTCGGCGGGGCCGTAGCCGACCGTGTCGACCAGCGGCGCGCCATGTGGCTCGTGGACGCCGTGCGCGGGCTGCTGGTCGGTGCCTTCGCGGTGGCCGTCGCCCTCGGCCACGCGTCGATCGGCCTGCTCATCGTCCTGGCCTTCGCGCTCACCACGCTGCAGACCCTCTTCGACAACGCCGCCACGGCGCTGCTGCCCTCCTTGCTCGACCGGGAGGCACTGGGCAGTGCCAACGCCCGGCTGCTGACCGGCCAGCGCATCGCGGGCGGCCTGCTCGGCGGCCCCACCGTGCCGCTGCTGTTGATGGCCGGGGCGGCCGTGCCCTTCGCCGCCGACGCCGTGACGTTCCTGGTGGCCGCCGTGCTCATCGCCTCCCTGCCGGCCGCCGCGTCCGAGCGGAAGCCGAGACCGGCGGGCAGCACGCTGCGCCGCGAGATCGCCGAAGGGCTGCGCACGCTGGCGCGAGACAGGGCCCTGCGCGGCCTCTGCGCCGCCACCGCCCTGTGCAACATCGGCATGAGCGCCCTCATCGCCACCCTCGTGGTCCTGGTGACCGGCTGGCTGGACGCCGGGAACGCGGGATACGCGGCGGCGATGACCGCCTACACGGCCGGCAGCCTGGCCGGGGGAGTGGCGGGCAGCCGGCTCGTCACCCGCTTCGGGCGGATGCGCATGGTCCTCGTCGCCGGGACGGCGCAGACCGGAGCGCTCCTCGTCATGGGGTCGGTGCGCAGCATGATCGCGCTGACGGCCGCCCTGGCGGTCTTCGGGTTCATGGGCATGGTGTGGAACGTCAACACCACGACGCTGATGCAGCAGCGCAGCCCCGCCGAGATGCTGGGCCGCGTGAGTTCCGCCTACCGGACGCTCGCCGTCGCGGGCGCGCCCCTGGGCGCGGTGCTGGGCGGGGTCGCCGCCACGGCCTGGGGGAAGAACACCCCGGCCCTGCTCGCGGCCGCCTTCTTCGTCCTGTCCGTCATCGCGCTGATACCCGGGCGCCGCCGGGACGTACCTGTTGTTGTGCGGGAGGACGGTGCGACGACAGGCCACGGCAACCGCTGATCAATTAGGTTGGGACCGGCAGCGGGGCAGGTACGCAGCAGCACAGGCAGGACAGGAAAGAAGGCTGAAGTCCGAGATGAACGCAGACGGCCGTACCAGGCTCAACCAGACGTCCGAGTGGACGGCGCTGGCCAAGCACCGTGAGGAGCTGGGCGAGGTCCAGCTGCGCGAGCTGTTCGCCGCCGACCCCGGCCGCGGCAGCGCGTACACCCTCCGGGTGGGGGACCTGTACGTCGACTACTCCAAGCACCTGGTCACCGACGAGACGCTGGCCCTGCTGCGGGAGCTGGCCGCGGCCACCGACGTGTTCGGGCTGCGGGACGCCATGTTCCGCGGCGAGAAGATCAAC